>JASLAV010000735.1 GCA_030146905.1 Lentzea sp.
GATGTCGGTGCCCGGCAACGGGGTTGTGCCGAACGACGTGTAGCCGGCGGGGAAGTCGGCGACGGCCGTGTCACCCAGCACCACCAGCGCGAGACCGCGGTAGAGGGCGAGCGTGCCGATGGTGACCGCGAGCGACGGCAGTCCGAGCCGCGTGACCAGCAGGCCGTTGACCGCCCCGCACACGGCGCCCGCCACGACGACGGTGGGCAGGATCGTCTCCAGCGACCAGCCGGCGTTCCACAGCCAGCCGATCAACGCGCTGGACAGGCCGAGCACCGAGGCCACGGACAGGTCGATCTCGCCCGCGACGATCACGAGGGTGAGCGGCAGGGCGATGAGCGCGATCTCGCCGATGTCGAGGCCGAGGTAGAAGAGGTTGCCGCCGGACAGGAACGAGCCGTCCGTGCTCACCTGACCGGTCAGCGCCACCACGACGAGCAGGAACACCAGCGCGGTCTCCCACCGCAGGAGGTTACGCATGGCTGGTCCCTTCCGAGGTGCGCAGGGCCCTCGCCAGGCGGAGCGCGAGGAGCCGGTCGACGGTGATGGCGCTGAGCAGGAGCGCGCCGGAGATGGCCTGCTGCCAGAACGCGGGGATCTGCAGCACCACCAGGCAGCTCGTGATCGTGCCCAGCAGGAGTGCGCCGAGCGCGGCACCGGCCACCGTCCCGGAGCCGCCGAAGATCGCGACACCGCCGACGACCACCGCGGCGACGACCTGGAGCTCCAGACCGGTGCCCGCCGCCGCGTCCACCGTGCCGTACCTGGCCACCCACAGCGCGCCGGCCAGACCCGCGACCAGTCCGGAGAGGACGAACGTCGTGAGCGTGCGCCTGGCCACCGGGATGCCCGCGAGCGTGGCGGCCTCCGGATTGGAGCCGATCGCGTACAGCTCACGGCCGGAGCGGTAGGAACGCAGGTACACGGCGGCGACCGCGATCACCGCGACGGTGATCAGGACGAGGACCGGGACATCCAGGACCCGGCTGCTGCCCAGGTCCAGCAGCGCGTCGGGGAGGTTGGCCGCGTTGACCTGCTGGCCCTGGGCCAGCGCGTAGTCGATGCCGCGGAAGACGTAGAGGGTGCCGAGGGTGACGACGAGGCTGGGGACGTTGCCCAGCGCCACCAGCAGGCCGTTGAGCAGGCCGCAGGCGAGCCCGACGGCGACACCGAGGCCGATGCCGGCGACCAGCGGGGTGCCGGGGTGGTCGGCGAACTGCTGCGCGGTGAGGAAGGCGGACAGGCCCAGGACGGAACCCACCGAGAGGTCGACGTTGCGGGTGATCACGACGAGGGTCTGGCCCACGGCGAGGAGTGCGACGATCGAGGCGTTGAGCAGGAGGTCGCGCAGGCTCTGGGGCTGGACGAACCTCGGGTTCACGATCGCCGTGGGGATGACGACGAGCGCCAGTGCCACGACGATGCCGAGCTCGCGGACGCGGCCGACGCGGTCGGTGAGCCGCCGGGCCGCGGTGCCGCGGGCGGGAGCGGTGGCGGTCGCCGTCATCGAGCCACCTGCCCCGCGGCCGCGAGCGCGACGCGTTCCTCTGTCGCCTCTGCCCGGTCCAGCTCCTCGACCAGCCGTCCTTCGTGCATCACCAGCACGCGGTCGGCCATCCCGAGCACCTCCGGCAGCTCCGACGAGATCATCAGCACCGCCACGCCCTGTCCCGCCAGCTCCGACAGCAACCGGTGCACCTCGGCCTTGGTGCCGACGTCGATGCCGCGCGTCGGTTCGTCGACGATCAGCACGGAAGGCTCACGCGCCAGCCACTTCGCGAGCACGACCTTCTGCTGGTTGCCGCCGGACAGCACCCCGACGGGGTCGCCCAGCCGCGCGAACTTGAGCCGCAGCTTGACCGCCCAGTCCTCGGCGAGCGCGCGTTCGCTGCGGCGGCGCAGCAGCCCGAACGTCGACAGCCTGCCCAGCGAGGCGAGCGCGGTGTTGCGTTCGATGGACGCGTCCATCACGAGTCCCTGCTGGCGGCGGTCCTCCGGCACGAACCCGATCCCCGCGGCCATGGCGGCGGTGGGGGAGCCGTACTTGAGCTTCTCACCGCGCACGTGCACGGAACCGCCGTCGGGCCGGTCGATGCCGAAGATCGCACGCGCGACCTCGCTGCGTCCCGCGCCCACAAGTCCCGACAGCGCGACGATCTCGCCTGCCCGCACGTCGAAGGACACGTCGGTGAACACGCCCTCGCGGGTCAGGCGTCGCACCGAGAGCAGCACCTCGCCCGCTGTCGTGTCCTGCTTGGGGAAGAGCTGCGACAGCTCACGGCCGACCATCCGGCGCACCAGCGAGTCCGGTGTCTCGCCGGCGAGCTCACCCGACCAGACGAACGCGCCGTCGCGCAGCACGGTGGCGCGCTGGCACAGCTCGAACACCTCGCCGAGCCGGTGCGACACGAACAGCACCGCGGCGTCCTGGTCGCGCAACGCCCGCACCACGCCGAAGAGCCGCTCGACCTCGTGCGCGGACAGGGCGGCCGTCGGTTCGTCCATCACGATCACGCGGGCGTCGAACGACAGCGCCTTCGCGATCTCCACGAGCTGCTGGTCCGCAATGGACAGTCCGCGCGCCGGCCGTGCCGGGTCGAGCCGGACACCGAGGCGGGAGAACAGCTCCGCCGTGCGCGCGTGCATCTCGCCGACGTCGATGCGCCGCCCGAGCCCGAGCGGCTGACGGCCCATGAACACGTTCTCCGCCACCGACAGGTCGCCGAACAGCGTCGGTTCCTGGTAGATGATCGCGATGCCGGCGGCGAGTGCGTCGGCGGGACCGGAGAACCTGACGGGACTGCCGTCGACCAGCACCTGCCCCGAATCCGGGCGGTGGACCCCGGCCAGCGTCTTGATCAGCGTCGACTTGCCGGCGCCGTTCTCACCGAGCAGGGCGTGGGCCTCGCCCGGCAGCAGCCGCAGCGACACCCCGGCCAACGCGCGGACGGCGCCGAAGGACTTGCTCACCTCGTCCAGCGCCACCACGGGAGGTCGGTCCACGTCCGTCTCCGTCTCTTCGTTGAAACGTTTTAACCGTTGAGCTAGAAGCACTCTGGGTGCGTTGCGTCACCATGTCAAGACTTGCGAGGTACGATTCGTTGTCACGTTTCAACAAAGGAGCCGCCCGTGAAGCCGTCAGTGGGCATCCGCGACGTCGCGCAGCACGCGGGCGTGTCCAACGCGACCGTCTCGAACGTGCTGAACCGGCCGGACGTCGTCGCCCCCGCGACGCGGCAACGGGTGCTGGCCGCCATCGAGCAGCTCGGCTTCGTGCGCAACGAGTCCGCCCGGCAGCTGAGGGCAGGCCGCAGCAGGGTGATCGCCTACGTCGTGCTCGACGCGGCGAACCCGTTCTTCACCGACGTGGCGCGCGGTGTCGAGGACGCGGCCAGGGACGCGGGTCTCGCGCTCTTCCTGTGCAACAGCGCTTCCGACGACGGCCGCGAGCGCGAGTACCTGGAACTGCTGCACGAACAACGCGTCGAGGGCATCCTGATCACCCCGGTCGGCACGGAGAGCACCCAGTTCGCCGACCGCGGCACGCCGGTGGTGCTGGTCGACCGCGAGGCGACCGACGGGACGCGGTGCTCGGTGGCCGTCGACGACGTGCTCGGCGGTGAGCTCGCGGTGACCCACCTGATCGAGAGCGGCCACACCCGCATCGCGATGGTCGGCGGCCCGCTGTCGATCCAGCAGGTGCGCGATCGTCGTGAGGGCGCCCTGCGCGCCATCTCCTCGGCGGGGCTGTCGGCCGAGGCGCTCACGTTTCTGGAGACCAAGGGCCTGCGCGTGGGCGAGGGCCGCAACGCGGGGGAGAGGCTCGTCGGCCTGCCCTCCTCACGCCGTCCCACGGCGGCGTTCTGCGCCAACGACCTGCTCGCGCTCGGCCTGCTGCAGTCGATGACGCAGCAGGGCCTGCGCGTGCCGGACGACCTCGCCGTGGTGGGGTACGACGACATCGAGTTCGCCGCGGCCGCCGCCGTGCCGCTCACATCCGTGCGCCAGCCGCGCGAGCAGCTGGGCAGGACCGCGACCCGGCTGCTGCTGGCGGAGAACGAGCCGGACCACGAGCACCGGCACGTGAAGTTCCAGCCGGAGCTCGTGGTCCGCGCGTCCACCGCGACCAGGCGGACTACCTGACGATCGTCATTTCCCGGTTTTCCTCGATGAAGCCGGAATTGTCCGGCGGGAGGTAGACGTTCAGCGAGGCCGAAGTGAACGCGACCCCCGGCCGGAATGCTTTCGTGCGCGACACCACGGTCACGTCGACCTTGTGGAACTCACCGGTGCACGGAACGCTCGGCGTGTACCTGTCGCCGACCGCGAGCTCGCCCCGCACGTTCTGCGTGACCTGCACCCACAACGACCCCGACGCGCCGTTCTGGCACATCACCCGCGTCGGCACGGTGAGGGCGGCACCGCGCGCCTCCAGTCTCGCCTGCGGTTGCAACGCGACGGACGCCTCGACCCGCGCCGCAGACGCGGGCAGTGCGACGACCATTGTCGCGCTGACCGCCAGCACGAACGCCAAAATTGCACGCACGATTCTCACCTCGTTCTCGTGGAAGGGATGAATGCGGCCGCGAGACGACATTAGCCAGGGGGTGATGAATCGAGCGAGGGGCCATTGATCGTCATGTGGACCATTCGCCGTGCGCGGGAAAGTTCCGTGTGAAGGCCCGGCCGGGTGCGCCGGAACCATTCCGTGATGATTGGGCCACGCGCTTGGCGGGCACCCCCGACCATGCCGGACACACCTCTCCTCGCCAACCGGTACCGCGTGGGCGAACTGCTGGGCACGGGCGGCACGACCGAGCTGCGTCGAGGCACGGACACCCTGCTGGCGCGCGATGTCGCGATCAGGTTCTTCCGCCACGGCCAGAACCCGACCGACGCACGCCGCGTGGACGACGAGATCCGCGCGCTCGCGCGGTTGTCGCACCCCGGCCTGGTCGCGGTCTTCGACGCCGACCCGTCCGCCGAGGTCCCGTACGCGGTGCTGGAGAGGGTCGAGGGCCGCACGCTGCGCGGCAGGATCACCGCCGGCCCGATGGGCGCCGGGGACGTGCGTCGGCTGGGCGCGGCGCTGGCCGATGCGCTGGCCCACGTCCACGCGCACGGTTTCGTCCACCACGGGGTCAAGCCCTCGAACGTCCTGCTGTGCGACGACGACGCACCGCGCCTGGCCGACCTCGGCTTCGCCAGCCTGGCACCCGCGCAGGTGCCGGGTGGTGAGCTCGCCGGGGCGGCGGACGTGCGTGCGCTCGGGCTGGTGCTGGTGGAGTGCCTGACAGGACGCCCGCACCGGCGGCCGCAGGTGCCGGACGACCTGCCGTTCGACCTCAAGCGGCTGCTGGCGGCGATGATCTCGCCGTTCGCCGCTCAGCGCCCGAC
>JASLAV010000790.1 GCA_030146905.1 Lentzea sp.
AGGAGCACAACCCGTTCTCCGACCACGACGACTTCGCCAACGTGATGTCGCAGAAGATCATGAACCGTCTGGTCAACTGCGTGAACACCGGCAAGAAGTGCCGCGAGTGACACTCTGACCTCGTAGTTCAGACAGGCGAAATCCCCCGGTGCACCTCCCGCGCACCGGGGGATTCTCGTTGCACGGCAGGGTTTTCGCGGTTCACAGGCGTGAACCGGTTCACCGACGTGAACGTTGTTCCGGAATGATTGACCGCAAAGGTATAGACCACTGACACTGGCCACATGGTCACCCGTTCCTGCACGGTCCTGATCGCACTGATCGCATCCCTGATCGCCCCGGTCACCGGTCAGCCCGCCTCGGCGGCGCCGGCGACGTTCGTCCACCCCGGAGTCGTGGTCTCCCGTCCCCAGCTGGACTTCGTGCGCGCCAAGGTCCAGGCCGGCGCCCAGCCGTGGAAACTCGCCTACGACCGCATGATGGCGTCGAAGTACGCCGACCTGAACCGCACGCCGAAGCCGCGCGCCGTCGTGGAGTGCGGTTCCTACTCCAACCCCAACCTCGGCTGCACCGACGAGCGCGAGGACGCCATCGCGGCCTACACCCTCTCGCTCGCCTGGTACGTCACCCGCGACGCCAGGTACGCGACCAAGGCGATCCAGATCATGGACGCCTGGTCGGCCACCATCCGCGACCACACCAACTCCAACGCCCCGCTGCAGACCGCGTGGGCGGCCAGCAGCTGGCCCAAGGCCGCCGAGATCATCAAGCACGTGCACGGCAACTGGCCGAACAGCGGCCGGTTCGGCACGATGCTGCGCGACGTCTACCTGCCCGAAATCCAGAACGGCCGCGCGAACACCAACGGCAACTGGGAACTCAGCATGATGGAGGCCTCGCTCGGCATCGCGGTGTTCCTGGAGGACCGCGCGGCCTACGACAGGGCCGTCGGCATCTTCCGCACGCGGATCCAGGCCTTCATCTACCTGACCAGCGACGGAGCGCTGCCGAAGACGCCGCCGGGCAGCGGCATCGACACCAGGGACGAGATCGTCTCGTACTGGCACAACCAGTCGACCTTCGTCGACGGTCTCGCCCAGGAGACCTGCCGCGACTTCGCGCACACCGCCTACGGGCTCTCCGCCGCCTCGCACTTCGCCGAGACCGCGCGGCACCAGGGCCAGGACATCTGGGGCGAGATCAAGGACCGCATGCGCCACGCGTGGGGCCTGCACACCAAGTACCAGAACGGCGAGCCGGTGCCGTCGTGGTTCTGCGGCGGGTCGTTCTCCCGTGAGCTCGGACCGACGTCCGAGGTCAGCTTCAACGCCCTGAACACCCGGCTGGGCATCGCCATGACCAACACCCAGCGCTACACCGAGGCACAGCGTCCACAGGGGACGGACAACCTGTTCATCGCATGGGAGACCCTCACCCACGCGGCGAACCCGGCGTAGAACCGGCTAGCGTGCGCGCATGACCGATACACCGGACGTGAAGCCACGCAGCCGCGACGTGACCGACGGCCTGGAGCGCACCGCCGCGCGCGGCATGCTCCGGGCCGTCGGCATGGGTGACGACGACTGGGAGAAGCCGCAGATCGGCGTCGCCTCGTCCTGGAACGAGATCACGCCGTGCAACCTGTCGCTCGACCGCCTCGCGAAGGCGTCCAAGGACGGCGTGCACGCCGCGGGCGGGTACCCGCTGGAGTTCGGCACGATCTCCGTGTCGGACGGCATCTCCATGGGCCACGAGGGCATGCACTTCTCGCTGGTCTCCCGCGAGGTGATCGCCGACAGCGTCGAGACGGTGATGCAGGCGGAGCGCCTGGACGGCTCTGTGCTGCTGGCCGGCTGCGACAAGTCACTGCCCGGCATGCTGATGGCCGCGGCGCGGCTCGACCTGGCGAGCGTGTTCCTCTACGCGGGCTCGATCCTGCCCGGCCGGGTCACGCTGACCGACGGCACCGAGAAGGAAGTCACGATCATCGACGCGTTCGAGGCCGTCGGCGCCTGCGCGCGCGGTCTGATGAGCCGCGAGGACGTCGACCTGATCGAACGCGCGATCTGCCCCGGTGAGGGCGCCTGCGGTGGCATGTACACCGCGAACACCATGGCCAGCGCGGCGGAGGCGCTGGGCATGTCGCTGCCCGGCAGCGCCGCTCCCCCCGCCACCGACCGCCGCCGCGACGGGTTCGCGCGCAGGTCGGGGCAGGCCGTGGTCGAGATGCTGCGCAAGGGCATCACCGCGCGGCAGATCATGACGCGCGAGGCGTTCGAGAACGCGATCGCCGTCGTCATGGCGTTCGGCGGCTCCACCAACGCCGTGCTGCACCTGCTCGCGATCGCGCACGAGGCCGGCGTCGAGCTGTCGCTGGACGACTTCAGCCGCATCGGCGCGCGCGTGCCGCACCTGGCCGACGTGAAGCCGTTCGGACGCCACGTGATGACCGACGTCGACCGCATCGGCGGCGTGCCCGTGGTGATGAAGGCGCTGCTGGACGCCGGTCTGCTGCACGGCGACTGCCTGACCGTCACCGGCAAGACCGTCGCCGAGAACCTCGCCGACATCGCCCCGCCCGACCCCGACGGCCTGGTCCTGCGGGCCCTCGACAAGCCCATCCACCACACCGGCGGCATCACGATCCTGAAGGGCTCGCTGGCACCGGAGGGCGCCGTCGTGAAGTCGGCGGGCTTCGACTCGGACGTCTTCACCGGCACGGCGCGCGTGTTCGACCGCGAGCGCGCCGCGATGGACGCGCTGGAGGACGGCACGATCACCGCGGGCGACGTCGTGGTGATCCGCTACGAGGGCCCGAAGGGCGGGCCCGGCATG
>JASLAV010000978.1 GCA_030146905.1 Lentzea sp.
GTTGAGGTCGTAGTCGGCGGGACACGCCAGCGTCTCCGCCTGCGCGTTCAGCATCCGGCCCAGCGACAACGCGTCGGTCTCGGGGTGCACGGACGCGATCAGCGCCGCCACCCCGGACACGTGCGGCGTCGCCATCGACGTTCCGCACGAGTAGTCGTAGCCGGTGGGCACGGTCGAGAGCACGCATCCGCCCGGCGACCGCGTGCTGCCACCCGGCGCCGTCACGTCGATCGCGCCCAGCCCGTACGAGCTGTACCCGGCCTTGGTCTTCGTCGACTCCACGGCCGACACGCCGACCACGTTCTTGAGCTGCACGGGCAGCACGACGCACGTCGAGTTGACCGGACGCGTCTGCGCGTCGCCGTTCGTCGGCGAGACCGAGTCACGGCCCGGCCGCGACAGGTCCGCCGCGTTGTTGCCGGCGGCGGCGACGTTGAGCACGTTGCGCGAGGTGGCGTAGTCGACGGCGCGGCGCACGGCCTCGTAGACCACGCGCTGACCAGGCTCGCTCTGGCACGTGAACAGGTACGGGTCGATGAAGTAGCTGTTGTTCGTGATGGTCATGCCCTGCGCGGCGGCCCACATGAATCCGCAGACGGCGTACTCGGGGTAGATGAACCCGTCGTCGTCGACGACCTTCACGGACGCGATGCGCACGCCCGGTGCGACGCCCGTGGTGCCACGGCCGTCGTCAGCCGCGGCGATGGTGCCGGCGACGTGCGTGCCGTGGGGCGAGGTCGTGGGGATCCACGCGGTGGGCGAGGTGTCCGGTTTGCCGGTCAGGCAGCCCGCGGACAGCTCGGGGGCCAGAGCGGCGGCCAGGTCGGGGTGGCGGGCGTCGACACCGGAGTCCAGGACGCCCACGACGACGGACTTGGACCCCGTGGTGACCTTGTGCGCCTCGGGGGCCTTGATGAGATCCATGTCCCATTGTTCGCCGGAGCGCTGTCCCGACGGCCGGAAGAGCTCCGTGTCGTCCTTCTTCCGCTTCGGCGAGCGCTTGGCGATGCTCTCCGCTTGGGCGCTGTAGGCGCGCTGCGGGCCGATCAGCTCGAGGAACCCCGGGTCCGGCGACGTGGCCACCGCGACCCCGATCTCCGGGTAGTAGACGGTGGTCGTGCCGCAGGCTTCCGTGATCTCCGCGTTGGCCGCCTCAGGGGTCGTGAACTGCGAGAACACCACGAGGTAACGGAGCAGCGGACCCGGCTGGATGCAGGTCGGGGCGTTCGGCTCCGCGGCGGCGGGCAGGGACGCCGCCAGACACCCTGCCGCGAGCAGCACGGTCATCGCCGCCGCTCTAGCGCGGTGGAGCAGAGGCACCAGGGACCTCCAGTTCGGCAGGGCGTCCAGTCAGCCGGACCGTAACCACGCGCAACGATCTAGACAAGCTGAACGTTCTGAATCAGGTTCACGGTACCGTCCTACCGGACGAACAGCCTGCGCCGATGGGACCGCTCACCCGTCGGAACACCTCATGGGAGCACCTCTGAGCCGCCATCAGCCCAACAACCCGTCTGCCGCAGCCGTGCAGAAACTGCGCCTCCGCTACACCAAGCGGGGGAGGTTGCGCTTCACGTCGCACCGCGACATCGCTCGCACGTTCGAACGAGCGTTGCGCAGGGCAGGCGTACCCATGGCGTACTCGCAGGGTTTCAGCCCTCACCCGAAGGTGTCGTGGGTGGGAGCCGCGCCGACCGGCGTGGCGAGCGAGGCCGAGTACGTCGAGGTGTCCGTGGTCGAACGGGTCGACCCGGTGGCGTTGAAGGCCGCGCTCGACGAGGCGCTGCCGCCCGGCATCGACGTCGTCGACATCGTGCAGGCGAACGGTGGCAACCTCACCGAGCGCATCAACGCGAGCGAATGGCGGATCGAGCTCGACGGGATCGAGCCCGAAGCGCTCGCGGAGGCGGTGAACGCACTGCTGACCGCCGACGCGGTGGAGGTCGAGCGCCTCACCAAGGACGGCAAGAGGATCATCGACGTGCGACCCGCGATCGTGTCGGCACTGGTGGAGCCCCGTTCGAGCGACGCCGGACACGATGAGGCCGGAATGTCACAACCGTGTGGGATACTCATGACGGTCGTGCGGCAGGTAACGCCTACCGTTCGACCCGACGACGTGCTGAATGCGCTTCGTGTCGTCGTCGGCCTCGTGCCGCCGGTACCTGCGAGAGCAACCCGGATGGCGCAGGGACGGCTCGACGACGAAGGCAGGCTGGTGGACCCGCTCCAGCAGGACAAGGAGTCCTGACGAGCGCCGACCGAGGTCGGATTTGGTCCTGGCCACCTGCGACGCAAACAGGAGGAGCGACGCTGACAGCGGCGTCGTCGTGGGACCTGCGCAAGCGTGCGCCCCGTTTGGCGCCACGCCACTGCGCGCGAGGCAAGGATTCCCGCCGCGAGCAGCGGCGGAGAGAGACCAAGAGAGGCCCCTGCGCGGCCGCGTCCTCACGGGACGCGCCCGGGGGTGGAGGAGCTGCATGTCGAACACGGAAAAGCCCGCCGGTTCAACCGGCGGGCAGGGTGTGGTTGCCGCACGCCCTGAACTCGCGGATCTGCCTGACAAGCTGCGGGTGCACGCACTGGCGAAGCTGCTGGACGTCAGCAGCAAGGACGTGATGACGGCGCTGGCCGACCTCGGTGAGGTCGCCAGAAGCGCGCAGTCGAGCGTGAGCCGCGACGTCGCCCTGAAGGTGGCCGAGACGCTGCTGGACTGGGACGACGTCGTCACCGGCGAGGTCACCGAGGACTACGAGGCCCCAGCGGTCCCGGCGTTCGAGGCCCCGGCGCTCGCACCGCTCTTCGCGGCACCGACGGCGGTGTTCATGCCGCCGCAGCCGATCGAACGGCCTAAGGCGCAGGTGTCGCCGTTCGTCGTCGAGGAAGAGCCGGTGCAGGACGAGAAGTCCGTCGGTGAGATCGCCGCGGACGAGCTCGACGCCGCGGAGGCCGAGGCGGAAGCCGAGAGCGAGGACGAGGCCGACAGCCGTCGTCGTCGCCGTCGCGGCCGCCGTGGCCGCGGTCGCGGCAAGGGCACGGACGGCGAGGCCGGCGGCGAGGACGCCGACGAGCCCCAGGCGGAGGACGCCGAGGCCGCGCAGGAGACCGAGGTCACCGACGAGCAGGAGGACGAGGCCGACGAGGGCTCGACCCGCCGCCGTCGCCGCCGCCGTCGCCGCAAGACCGGCGCGGAGGACGAGGTCACGTCCGAGGACGACCCGCCGAACACGGTCGTGCACGTCCGCGAGACGCGGGACGCGCGCGACGACAAGGCCGACTCCGAGGCCGCGCAGAGCGAGGTCCGCAGCATCCGCGGCTCCACGCGCCTGGAGGCCAAGCGCCAGCGCCGCCGTGACGGTCGCGAGGCCGGCCGCCGCCGCGCCCCGGTGCTGACCGAGGCCGAGTTCCTGGCCCGCCGCGAGGCCGTGGCCCGCACGATGGTCGTCCGCGAGCGCGGCGACCGCACCCAGATCGGCGTGCTGGAAGACGGCGTGCTGGTCGAGCACTTCGTCACGTCGTCCGGCTCCGGCTCGATCGTCGGCAACGTCTACCTCGGCCGCGTGCAGAACGTGCTGCCGAGCATGGAGGCCGCGTTCATCGACATCGGCCGCGGCCGCAACGCCGTGCTGTACGCCGGTGAGGTCGACTGGGACGCCGCCGGTCTCGAGGGCAAGTCCCGCAAGATCGAGCAGGCCCTGTCCAGCGGCGACAGCGTGCTCGTCCAGGTCACCAAGGACCCGGTCGGCCACAAGGGCGCGCGCCTCACCACCCAGATCAGCCTTCCCGGCCGCTTCCTGGTCTACGTGCCGGGCGGTGGTGCCACGGGCATCAGCCGCAAGCTGCCGGACAACGAGCGCAAGCGCCTCAAGGACATCCTCAAGAGGGTCGTCCCCGAGGACGCCGGCGTG
>JASLAV010001016.1 GCA_030146905.1 Lentzea sp.
GTGCGCCGCACTCGCGATGGCGGCCGCCTCCGCGGTGCCCGCGCTGGGTGTGGAAGAGGACCTGCTGGCCGCGCGCCTGCGTGCGGCCGTGGTCGCGCAGAACTTCAAGGACGTCATCGACCTGACCCCGCCGGAGACCGGCGCACAGCCGTCGCGGGAACAGCAGGAGTACGAGGCGTCACCCGCCGAGCTGATGAACCGCGTCCGCGAGCGGACCGGCGGGAAACCGTTGCACCAGACGCCGAACCTGGACGTGGCGATCATCGGGCTCGACCCCTCCGGCCGGCCGGAGGCCGTGGCGAACGTCCTGCTCAGCCCGCGCCACCCGGACGGCGTCGTCGTACCGGTCCGTCCTGGCGAGCTGTCGACCGACCAGGTCCGTTACCGGTGGTGGGACAGTGCCGAGTGGGACGCCAACGGCGGTGCCGGAACGCGGGACGTGTTGCCGGGCAGGGAGAACGCCCCGATCGACTTCTCCTCGCCGTACCCGGCGTCGGTGCTGAAGCTGATGGTGGGCTTCGGCGTGCTGCGCCTGGTGGACCAGGGCAAGGTCAACCTCGACGCCGACTACGCCTACGACCCGAACCCGGTGCGCGAGGTGTGCGGCGGGCCGGTGGTGAAGAAGGTCCGGCAGCACTTCGACGAGATGATCACGAAGTCGCAGAACGAGTCCACCTGCGCGCTGGTCAAGCTGATCCACGACCTGAACGCGTGGGACGCCGTGAACCAGACCTTCGCCGACCTGGGAATGCCGACGCTGATGATGACCGGGTCGAACCCCGGCAACGGGAGCGCCTGGGGCGGCTCGAACATGAGCGGTCTCGACACCGCCAAGCTCCTGCTGCTGGTCAACGGCGGCGCGGACGTGCTGTGGACGACGGCAGCCGGCAAGCCGGTCACCGCCGCCGAGCTCTCACCCGCGTCACGGCAGTTCTTCCTGGAAACCCTGGCGGGTCAGGGCCACAACGAGATGCTGTCCACTTCGAACTGGTGCGGCCGCGACTACCCGGTGCAGGGCATCCCGCAACAGGTCCCGTCGCGCTGGATCAAGCCGGACGGCACCATGACCGTCGGCGACGCGGTCTACGACCGCGACGTGCGCCCGTGCAACGAGGCCGCCGAGGTGACCTTCGCGCACAAGACTGGCTGGACCGCGACGGCGGGTTCCGACGCGGGCATCGTGAAGTCGTTGCCCGGCAAGGCCAAGCGCGACTACATCGTCGTCGTGTTCGGCAACCTGGGCATGGACTACGTGGACGCCGACCGCCCGGCCGACCCGCCCGGCGTGTTCCCCGTGCTGTACACGGAGAAGTACGCCCAGCTCGGCAAGGCGATCGACACCGTCATGACGAGCTCGTGACCGGGGGAGTGCTCCACGCCGCTCCCCGGTCGCGCTTCATCGGCGGCACCTTGAAGTTCGCGTAGGAGTACTTGCCGGTGATCGAGCCGTCGGCGTCGAAGTGGAAGACGTCCATCCCCTGCCAGACCATGCGCGAGCCGTACCGCAGGAGCCCGAGCAACCGCAGGAGCGGGTAGACGCCGCGGGCGCGCTGCCCGGAGATGTCGATCCGGCACGCCCAGCGTATCGCCGCGCGACGCTCCGACTCGTCGACGAGCTTGTCGTGCACGTCGAAGCGCATCGCGCCGTACCGGCCGGCGAACTGGGGCGCGAACTCGGCGCGGATGGCGGCCTTGCTCCGGTGCTTCGCGCCGTCACCCGGCTCGTACTCGGCGTCGTCCGCGAAGAACGCCATGACGCGGTCGAGGTCGTTGTCGTTGAAGGCGTCGACGAACTCGTCGACCGTCGCGGACAGGGAGCGCTGTTGCTGGGTCATGGTTCGTGGCCTCCGGCCGCGCAGGGTGTGGTACCTGACCGGCCAGACGATAAAGGAACACCGTACTTTTAACAAAACCACTTGGTAGGATGCTTGCTGACATGGAAGCGTCGTTCCGTCGGGCACGGCGCCCGGACCAGAAGGAGCAGCGGCGGGAGACGATCCTCGCGGCTGCGCGGGACCTCGCCCTCGACAAGGGCGTGGCCCAGGTCAGCCTGGGTGACGTCGCGGCGGCCGTGGGTCTGGTGAAGTCCAACGTCCTGCGCTACTTCGGCACCCGTGAAGAGATCTACCTGCGGCTCACCATGAGCAACGGCACGGACTGGGCCGACGTGGTGTGCGACCGGCTGCGGAACGCGTCGGGCATCGACCGGATGGCCTCGGCGCTGGCGGACTCCTTCGCCGAGCGGCCGCTGTACTGCGACCTGATCGGCCACGCGGAGACGATGCTGGAGCACAACGTCTCGCTCGAGGTGCTGCACACGTACAAGCTGTGGGCCATCGACATGTACGCGCGGGTCGGCGAGCAGATCATCGCCGCCTGCCCGGAGCTGACCGGCAGGGAGGGCTCCTCCGTGGTGTTCGCCGCCGGTGCGTTCGTCGGCAGGCTGTACCCGCTGTCCCAGCCGCCGCCGGTGCTGGCGGAGCTCTACGCCCGCGAGCCGGGGATCGCGGCGGTGTTCCCGCCGTTCCGCCCGGCGCTGCAACGCTTCATCGCGGCGACCGCCGCGGGACTGCCCGCGGTTCGAGCCGGTTCCTGACCGCCGGACTGGGTCTCACTCGTCGACGCACCGGCCGTTCGGCAGCACGCCTCCGATGGTGCTGCCACCACCTCCGCCCGGTACCTCGAGCACGTAGCCCACGAGGCAGGATTCATCGGTGACCGGCACGGCGTACAGCAGGCTTCCCGCCGGAGCGGGATCGTCAGAACGTGCGATCCGCACCGTGCTGTTCACAAAACCTGCCTCGTTGAGGGCTCGGAGGCGCGCCGCCGCATCAGACGCCTGAGGAAGGCGCCTGTCCGGGGCGCAGGTGAACGTGCGCGTCGAGATGCACGGGCGGCTCGACATCGCCCGTTGCACGGAGGGATATCGGGCTTCCGCGGCTTTCGCCTGCTCCGGAGTCAGCACTCGGCGGCGCAGCGAGTCTTCCGCGGCACGAGTGCAGTAGCCGGGGTCGGAGCTGGGGCCGGCCACTGTGCACGTGAACCCGGGCCCGGTCTCCGTGGACTTCCCGGCCGTGACCCACAGCGTGACGGTCGCGGCCACGAGTGCGGCGGCGATGAGCCCCGCGACCACACGCCAACGGCGGTCTGGCTGTGGCGCCTTCAAGCCGGCTCCTTCGTGTGTCGTGTTGTCGTACGTGGCGGTGCCGATCCCGCTCAACCCCGGCTGAACGTCCGGCGGTAAGCCGTCGGACTGGTACCG
>JASLAV010001069.1 GCA_030146905.1 Lentzea sp.
TCCTCCGGGTCCCGCAGCGTGCGCAACGCCACCGCCCACATCCTGTCGCGGTGCCGTTTCACCAGCTCCGAGAACGCGTAGGGGTCACCTGCGGCGTGGGCCGAGATGAGGTCGGCGTCCGAGCTGGCTGCGGCGGTCACGGCACGCACTTTAGCGAGCGTGATCACAGATCACCCGGACAGGGCTGCTCAGATGCCGTGCGTAGTTCTACTGGGCTCTCGTGTAGAGGATCTCTCGGATCTCCGACTGGTTCTTGCCGCCGCTCGCGCTCGCCAGCTGCGTGATCCAGATCAGGATGTGACCGGTCGGCTCGTGCTCGTTCAGCTGGATCTGCGTCTGCCCGTCCGACAGGTCCGCGACCCCGATGACCTTGGTCTCCTCGAGCGGTGAGTCCAGCGCGGACGCCACGCGGATCTCCACCTTCGTGCCCTTGCTCGGCGAGGTGATCGTGACGGACGCGAGCTTCACCGGCTCGGCGAACGACGCCATCAGCCCGATGCCCGGCTTCAGCGTCGGGAACTGCTGGAAGTAGTTGTCGGTCCGCCAGAACGTGTTCGCGTTGGTGTCGACGGCCCTGCTCGCCTGGTTGGCGTTGTCGGGCTGGTTCGTCACGTCGTAGACGCCGATCTGACCGGGCTGCACGGGTCCCGCCGCCACCGGTGCCGGCGCGGTCTGGCCGTTCGACCCCGGCTGGTTGATCACCACGGGGGGTCCGCCGCCCTTGGACGGCTCGTCGCTGAAGAACCCGACGATCTGCACGCTCAGCCACACGATCACGGCCACCGTCGCCAGTGCGAGCACGCCGACGCTGATCCACAGCTTCTTCTTCTGCTGCTTGTCCTGCCGCGGCCGCTGGGTCGTCCACACGACCTGGTCGTCGTCGTCCTTCGTCGACGGCACCGCGGGGATCAGCGCCGTCTGGGCTTCCTCCGCCGCGATCTGGTCGAGGACCTGCAGGATCGCCGCGGACGTCCGGATGCCACCCACCGAGGTGTCCTCCAGCGACCGCACCGCGACGGACGACAGGTCGTGCGGCAGGTACGGGTGCAGCGCGTTGGGCGCGACCACGGTGCCGTCCGGTCCCGTCGGTGCCGCCGGCACGCCCTCCGGGCCGCCCGGCAGCGCCCACCGGCCGGTGAGCAGCAGGTACAGGATCGCGCCGAGGCCCTTGACGTCGTCACGCGCGATCGCGTCCGGCCGTGGACCGGGGAACGCGAGGCGCAGCCTGCCGTCCGAGGTGACGCGGATGCGCTGCGGGTGGTCGGCGCCCAGCACGAGACCGGCGTGGTGCGCGCCCTCGATGGCGGCGCCCAGCGGTTCCAGCAGGCGGGTCGCGGCGCCCGCAGGCAGCGGACCGTCCGCGATGAGGTCCATCAGGTCGGTGCCCTGGGTCCACTCGGCGATGACCATGCCGAGGATGCCCTCGTCGGGCCGGATGCCGGTACCGGGCGTCAGCACGTCGATCACCCTGGACACGCCGGGGTGCGTGAACGACGCCGCGTGCATCGCGCGTTCGACCGTGCGGCGCGCGCGGGCGGCCGCGTCGTTGTCCGCCAGGTCGCCGAGCAGCACGGTCAGCGCCACGTCCCGGTTGAGCTGACCGTCTCGAGCGCGCCACATCTCCGCGTTCGACCTGCCGTCGGCCCCGGATTTCGCGAGCAGCCGGTAGCGGCCATTGCCGATGACGCCGCCGGGAACCAGGGCGGCGTGAACTCCGCTACTCACGGGAACGAGGGTACGGGACGACGCTCACGGACTGGAGTCACCGTCGCCGCACCAAACGGTTGATCTTGGCGATCGCCGGCTTCATCTCGGGTACGCGGAACGCCGCCAGAAGGCCGAACGCGAGCGGCAAACCGACCAATGTCACCAGAACAACCTCGAACCAGGCGGCTACGACCGGGTTCGAGAACCCGATCACGTTCTGGAGCGCCCAGTTCACGCCCTTCGCCGCTCCGAACGCCAGCGAGGACGCGACCACGGTGAGGCAGACGGTCCAGATGGTGAAGCCCGTGCGGAGACGTCCGAGGCGGACGCGCAGCCACACCTGGCCGACGATCGCGCCGAAGACGAAGCTGAGGGACATGGCGAGCGAGACGCCGACCGCGAGCTGCTCCGGCTCGGAGACCGCGAGGAACAGGTACAGCAGCGCGATGCGGACCGCCACGATCAACGCCTGGATCAGCGTCGGCGTGCGGGCGTCCTTCATCGCGTAGAACACGCGGAGCTGAAGCAGCGTGATCGCGTAGGGCACCAGTCCGAACGCGGAGAGCGCGAGCGCCAGGCCGATCCGGGTGCCGGTCGCAGGCCCTGCCTCTCCCCACGCGAACGCGGCGAGGCCGATCGCCACACCCGACACCGTCATCAGTGCGCTGAACGGCATCAGCAGGATCGTCGACATGCGGTTGCCGAACAGCAGGTCGCGCACGATCTCTTCGTTGTCGCCGTTCGCGGCCGCCCGGCTCATCTTCGGCATCAGCGCTGTGAGCAGCGAGACGCCGAGCACGCCGTAGGGGACCTGGGCGATCAGCCACTGGTAGTTGAACGCCACCAGCGCCGTGTCCGAGTGCGTCGCCACGTTCGTCAGGATCATCATGCTGACGAAGCCGAGCGCGACGTAGACCAGCACCCAGAACGCCAGGCCGCCGAACTCGGACAGCCGCGAGTCCCAGCCGAACCGCCACTTGAACCGGAAGCCGGTCCTCTTCAGCGCGGGGAACAGCACGACCGCCTGCACGGCCACGCCGAGCGCGGTGCCGGCGCCGAGCACCAGGAGGTGGGCGTCGGTCATGCGCACCGGGTTGAGCGAGAGCTCACCCGGCAGCATCGCGTAGACTCCCAGCACCAAGATCACGACGACGTTGTTGAGCACGGGCGCCCAGGTGGGCACGCCGAACACGTGCCGGGCGTTGAGCACCGCGCTGAGCAGGGCCGTCAGGCCGTAGAAGACGATGCCCGGCAGCACGAGGTACGCGAACGCCGTGACCAGCGCGGGGTTGGCCTTCGGCGAGTCGGCGATGAAGAGGTCGGTCAGCAGGGGCGCGCACGCCACCGCGAGGATCGTGCCGGCGCCGAGGATCGCCGTGCCCATGCTGATCAACCACTGGGCGTAGGACTCGCCGCCGTCGCCGTCCTCCTTCTCGGCCCTGACCAGCAGCGGGATCGCGACGCTGGTCAGGATGCCGCCGAGGAGCAGCTCGTTGATCATCGTGGGCAGCGTGGTGGCCGCCTGGTACGAGGTGTTCAGGAGGTCGCCGCCGATGACCGCGATCAGCAGCACCTTCGAGAGCAGCCCGGTGACGCGGCTGACGATGGTCGCTATGGCCATCGAACCGCTGGCCCTGGCTACTGACGGGCCTTGCTGCCGGGGCGTTCCTGGTTCGGTGGTCGTGGCTGTCTCGCTCACGCGCTCGACTTCTCCGGTGTCACGTTCTCGATGGACGGTGCGCCGCCGTTCTCGCCGTTGCGGGCGCGAACCCGCTTGTAGATGCGCCGCCCGGAAAGCAGGACGAGCG
>JASLAV010001074.1 GCA_030146905.1 Lentzea sp.
GCTGGGTCTGCTCGCCGTACCCGCCACCCTGGTGGGCGCTGTGGTGGCACTGTGGGCCTCCCTGCACGTGATCGGAGGATGACCATGACGGTGGTCGTGTGGATCGCCGACGACACCTGGCAGGACTGCGTCGACGCGGCCGGCGCCTACTCGGGTGACTTCCTTTTGCTGCACGTCAGCGACCACGACGTGCCGGGCGCCGCGCACGGTGCGTTCGCCGGGCTCTTCGGCCGGGGCCAGCCGCCGCGCCACCCCGGCGCACGGCTGGACGACCTCGCCGCCGGCCACGCGGCACAGCTCCTCGACGCCGCCGCCGAACGCCTCGGGGTGCCGTGCACCAAGGAGGCGCGCGTCGGCCGGGTCGAGCACGAGGTCGTCGCCGCCGCTCGGGAAGCGTCCCTGCTGATCCTCTGCCGTGATGGCGACGTGAGCCACGCCGGTCCGCGCAGCCTCGGCCCGGCGACCCGGTTCGTCGTGGACCACGCGCCCTGCCCCGTGCTGCTGGTCTGGCCAATATAACTGCGCACACGAAAACTTGCGTGCGCGCACTTTTGTCTTCTAGTGTCGTCGGCATGCGCGCCAAAGGCATCGCGTACGACACCGGTTTCGTGCGCCACGGAGAGATCTCTCCCGAGAAGTTCGACCTCGACACCGTCCGGCGGGATCTGACCGTCATCAGGGACGACCTGCACTGCAACGCCGTCCACCTCGTCGGCGGTGATCCGGAACGGCTCGAACGGGCCGCGGAGATCGCCGCCGGGCTGGGGCTGGAGATCTGGTTCTCGCCGTACCCGTTGGAGCTGACGCCGCCGGAGGTCCTGGCGCTGTTCGCCGACAGCGCGCGGCGAGCCGAACGGGTACGGGCCGCCGGTGCCGAAGTCGTGTTCGTCACCGGCGTGGAGCTCAGCATCATGAACTCCGGCTTCATGCCGGGCGACGACGTCATGCAGCGCCTGAGCCGGCTGCTGGAGAAGCCCGAACGGATGCGCGAGGTCTCCGTCCACCTCAACGAGTTCCTGGCCGAGGCCGTGACCGCGGTGAGGGAGCACTTCGGTGGCAGGCTCACCTACGCCTGCATCCCGTTCGAGAACCCCGACTGGACCCTCTTCGACATCAGGTCGTTCGAGCTGATCCGATCCGCCGAGGTCGCCGGCGTGTACGCCGAGAGCATCAGGAACCTGGTGGCGCAGGGCCAGCCCGTCGCGATCACCGGCTTCACCACCGCCGCCTGGCGCGGCTCGGGTGCCGTGGCACCGCGCAGCATGGAGATCGTCGAGTTCGACGAGGCAGGTCTGCCAGTCCGGGTGAAGGACGGCTACGTCCGCGACGAGGAGGAGCAGGCCACGTACCTGCGTGAGGTGCTGGAGGTCTTCGAGGCCGAGAAGGTCGACGGCGCGTTCGTCTACCTGTTTGCGCTCGGCAGCTACCCGCACCGGCCGGACGACCCGAGCCGCGACCTCGACATGGCGAGTCCCGGCATCGTCAAGGTGTACGACGACGGCTCGTGGGAGCCCAAGGCCGCGTTCGGCGCGGTCGCCGAGATCTACGCGCGCGTCTAACTCGCTTGGCGCGCAGGAGAACGACCGCCAGACTCGACGGCACCATGAGCAGCAGACTGCGTGCGATCGCCCACGAGACCGTCGAGATCTCGGAGCGCGGGTCCTACTCGACCGACGCGGGCGAGGTCTCCGTCGACGTCGCCCGCGCGGTCGCGGGCACCCGGCTCCACCTGCCGGACGAGGTGCTGTCACTGCCCTCGGAGACCTCAGGTGTGCGAATCGAGGTCACCGGTGAGTCCACTCTGGAGGCGGCACGCCGGCTCGGTGGTGACATCGCCTGCCTGAACTTCGCCTCCGCGCGCAGTCCGGGCGGCGGGTTCCTCAACGGCGCGCAGGCGCAGGAGGAGAGCCTCGCCAGGTCCTCTGCGCTCTACCCCTGCCTGCGCGCCGCCGCCGACTTCTACGCCCACCACCGCGCGCACGACGACCTCACCTACAGCGACCGGGTGATCTACTCGCCGCGCGTGCCGGTGTTCCGCGACGACAGCGGGACCCTGCTGCCGCAGCCGTACGAGGTCTCGTTCCTGACCGCCGCGGCACCCAACCGCGGAGCCGTCCTGCGCAACCAGCCCGAACGGGCCGAGGACATCCCCGTCGCGGTGTTGCGGCGTGCCATCCGCGTGCTGCACGTCGCCGCCTCGCACGGTCACCGCCGGCTCGTGCTGGGCGCTTGGGGGTGCGGCGTCTTCGAGAACGACCCGGCCGTGGTCGCGGAGGTCTTCCGGATCGCGTTGCGGGACAACCGGTTCTTCGACCACGTCGTCTTCGCCGTGCTGGACCGGCAGAAGGGCACGCCGACGCTGGCCGCGTTCACCCGCGTCTTCCAGGCCCCTGACCTGCGCTGAGCCAAAGTGATGCCACTTTGAGCCAGATTTGCTTGTTCGTGGTGCCACCGTGTGCCATAGTGATGCCATGGATTTGACCCCGTATGTGGCTTCGCTCGGCCGCGAGCTGCTGACCGCCGTCGAGACCGGTGGTCAGGAGGCCGGCGCGCTGGTCGAGCGGCTGACCGTGACGATGGAGTCGGCGATCCGGCTGGCGCTGCTCGAAGCGCTCTCCGCCGCCGCCGACGAGATCACCGCGGACCTGGCGCCGGACTCGGTGCAGGTGCTGCTGCGGGGCCGTGATCCCAAGTTCGTCGTGACGCGCCGGACGCCTGAACCGCGGGTCGACGTCGCGCCGGAGCCCGTCGCCGCGCCCGCGGAGGACGTCGTGGCCGGCTTCGAGGACGGCACCACGGTGCGCATCAACGTCCGCCTCCCCGAACCGCTCAAGGCCGCGATCGACGAGGCCGCGGCCAAGGAGGGCCGTTCGGTCAACGCGTGGCTGGTGCGGGCCGCCTCGGCCCAGCTGAGCCCGAAGCGCGAGACCGCCGCCGAGACGCAGGCGGGCGGCGTCCCCGCCTCGCAGCGTTTCGTCGGCTGGGTCCGCTAGCTCCAGCCGCCCCATCACATCGCCCCGACCTGCGGGGATGTTCCACCGACACCTTCCGAGGGGACAGCCATGCCTTTTTACGACACGCCGAAACCCATTTCCGTACTGCTCGACGTCTACGCGGGCTACGTCCAGGTGATCGCGACCGACCGCACCGACACGGTGGTCGAGGTGCGGCCCTCGGACGCGTCCGACTCCTCCGACGTCGAGGCGGCGCAGAAGACCAAGGTCGACTACGCCGACGGCACGCTGACGGTGCGCGGTCCCAAGCGGACGTTCGACTTCTCCAAGAAGACCAGGTCGGTCGACGTCGTGATCGAGCTGCCGACCGGGTCCGGAGTGGACCTCGACGTGGCGGC
>JASLAV010001076.1 GCA_030146905.1 Lentzea sp.
CTCCAGGCGTACGTGGCGCGGGCCGGCGGTTCGGTGCTGGACGAGCCCGCGACGGCGCAGGCGCTGTCCACGTCGTTCCTCCGCGCCTTGGACTGCGGTGCCCTGGACGAGGACGAAATCCGCCGCGCGACCGGACTCACCGTGATCGAATTGCAGGCTCTAGCCAGAAGAGAGTGATCGTGGGATCGCTGGATGGGGTGATCCTCGAACCAGCGAAAAGCCGAATCGCGCGGCACCGGTCAGGGTGTGTGCATGACCATGCGGGCCGGGTTGTGGACCGGGCTGCCGGACCTGGAGCGGGCGGAGTTCCGCTACCAGGTGGTGGCGTGCGCGGCGGACGTGGACGTGCTGATCGCCGCCTTGGCGCGGCCCGAGTGCAACGACGGGATGCTGGAGCACTTCGGCCGGGCTCCCGACGCCGAGGGGGAGAGCGACCACAACCTGGTGCTCGCCGTCCGGGGCGCGTGGGGCTACCTCAACTACGTGGACGACGAGTTCACCGGCTGGCCGAAGGGCGTGCCGGACTCGCCGTACGTGGACGAGACCTACACCGACTTCCCGCCGGGCGTGGCCGTGCCGCTGACGACGTACCGCGAAATCCTGCTGGAGTTCATGTTCACCGCGCGCCGGCCGACCGTCGTGGACTGGTACGAGGAGGCGAACCTGTTCCACGCCTGGCGGCTGCAACGCATGGCGCTGCACAAGAAGTGACCGTGCCCCCGGCACCGGGGGAGCGCGGTCGTCGCCCGCTCAGAACGCGGGCAGGGTGTGCCAGGCCGACCCGGCGTCCTCGGCGTCGTCGCGCAGCACGGAACCCTCGATCAGCCCGTACGGCCGGTCGGCGGCGTAGAACACCTCGTTGTCGTTCTCCAGCCCGAACGGCGACAGGTCCACCGCGAAGTGGTGCTTGTTCGGCATCGACAGCCGCACCTCCGCCACCTCCGGCCGGGCCCGCAGCACCGCCTCGCCCATGGCGTACAGGGTCTGCTGCAACGACAGGCTGTGCTTGGCCGCGAACGTGGCCAGCAGCAGCCGCCGGACCTCGGCGAAGCTCTCCGCCCAGTCGATCCCGTACTCGGTCCGATCTCCGGCTCCGCCGAGGGCTTGGTAGCGCCACCGCGCGGTCACCGACGTGGCCAGGACCCGGTCGTGGGTCTCCTCCAACGTCGTGTACTCGTCGCGGGGGAACCCGTGGAACTCCGACCCGGTCGACTTGAGCACCACCACGTCCCGCACGCCCGACACCACCCACGCGCGCCCGCCCTCGACCGTCACGGCGGTCGTGCGCTTCTCGTTGCTGCCTTGCACGAACGAGTGGCCGTTGCCCTCGATGCGCTCCCACGCGTGCTCGTCGATGAGCACGCGGGCGCCGGTGATCGCCTCCTGCGACGAGACGAAGTGCCTGCCCAGGCGCAGCGCGAAGTCCTCGATCTCGCCGACCGGCGCCTGCTTGGCGAAGGCGTAGACGGTGTTCTTCTGCGTGTCGGTCGCCAGCACCTTCGAGTTGTCGCCGGTCAGGTGGGTGTCGGCCAGGTCGCCGCGCAGGGAGGTGCCGACCGTGAGGTCCCTGATCGCGTGCACGGCGCCGTCGCGGGTCACCGTGACGAGGCGGTTCTCCGCCTTCCCGTACTGGTTGGGCCCCAGGACGATGGCCATCGGTCAGCTCCCTCGGTAGGTCGTGAACGCGAACGGGCTCAACAGGATCGGCACGTGCAGGTGCGCCTGGTCGCCGGTGACCCGGAACGCGACGGTGACCTCCGGGTAGAACGGCGTGTCGACCTCGAACGTCAGCCGGTGCACGCCGGGCGACAGCTCCCGCGCGAACCGCAGCCGGCCGTCGTCATCGGTGACGCCCTCGGCCAGCACCTCGCCGTCGCGCTCCAGCCGGACCGGCACGCCGACGCGCGGTCGGCCGGCCTCAGCGTCGAGCACGTGGGTGGACAACGACGTCGACCCCGGGCCCGTCCCGCCAGTGGTCATGCCAGCACCTTCCTCAGCCGCAGCGCCGCGATCTTCGCCAGTTCCCGGTTCACCACGCGCAGCTCCACGTCCGGCGGGTTGCCCATCCGCGCCGCGAGGTCGGCCAGCAGGCGCTCGCCGCTCAACCCGGTCGCGCACACCAGGTAGATGTGCCCGAACCGGTCCTCGTACGCGTCGTTGGCGGCGAGCAGCCGGTCGGCGAGGGACGCGGTGACGCCGGACTGCTCGTCGGCCGACCACTTCGCGGAGACCCCGCTTCCCGCGGCCCGCTCCCCGATGCGCGGGTGACCGCCGATGGCGGCGTGGACCTCGTCGTCCGTCAGCTCCGCGTGCCGGTCCGACGCGGCGAGCAGCGCGTCCACGTCGGCGTACGGGCGGCCGGCGAGCAGCGCGTCCACCCAGCGCGGCACGGCGAGGCAGTCGGTGAGCAGTGGCCGGAGCTCGGCCGCGGGCGCTGAGTTGAACCCCTCCAGGTCGGGCACGAGGCTCTCTTTTCTGTATCGCGGAATCCGATTTCCGCAAGGAGGGACGGTACGAGCGCCCCTCCGAGCGTGTCAACAGTCTCGCGCCGCCGTCGAGCACCCGCCCGCTCCCTCGACCGAAACCCGAATCCCGCGACGTCCGGACGGTCGCATCGCCGCCGACCGGCTGGGAGAGTGACCGGCATGGACCTGGTGCTACGCGCTGCCCGAGTGGTCACCCCGGACGGTGAACGCCGCGCCGACGTCGGCGTCGCGGACGGTCGGATCGTCGCGGTCGCCGACCACCTGGACGCCGACGACGTCGTGGTGCTCGCCGACGACGAAGTCCTCCTTCCCGGTCTGGTCGACACCCACGTCCACGTGAACGACCCGGGCCGCGGCGACTGGGAGGGCTTCGAGAGCGCGACCAGGGCGGCGGCGGCCGGCGGCGTCACCACGATCGTCGACATGCCGCTCAACAGCCTGCCGCCGACGACCACCGCGGCCGCCCTGAAGGCCAAGCAGGAGGCGGCGCGCGGCAAGGCCCACGTGGACGTCGGCTTCTGGGGCGGCATCGTGCCGACGAACCTGGACGACCTGGAGGAGCTGCACGACGCCGGCGTGTTCGGCTTCAAGTGCTTCCTGATCCACTCGGGCGTGGACGAGTTCCCGCACGTCACCGAGGCCGAGCTGCGAGCGGCCCTGCTGCGGCTGAGCTCACGTGACGCCCTCACGATCGTGCACGCCGAGGACCCGCTCGACGTCACCGAACCCGGTCCCGGCTACCGCGCGTTCCTCGACTCCCGGCCGCACCTGGCCGAGCGGCACGCCGTCACCACCGTGGTCGACCTGGCCAACGAGACCCGGGCCAGGCTGCACGTGCTGCACCTGTCCAGCGGCGAGGCCGTGCGGCAGGTGCGGACCGCCAAGGACCTCGGGCTGCGGCTGACCGCCGAGACGTGCCCGCACTACCTGACGTTCGTCGCGGAGGAGATCGGCGACACCGCGACGGAGTTCAAGTGCTGCCCGCCGATCCGTGACGCGGCCAACCGCGAGCAGCTCTGGCGCGCGCTGCGCGACGGCCTGATCGACCTCGTCGTCACCGACCACTCGCCGTGCACCCCGGAGCTGAAGCAGGGCGACTTCGCCACCGCGTGGGGCGGGATCGCGAGCCTGCAACTGGGGCTGTCCGCGGTCTGGACCCAGGCCAGGCAGCGCGGGCACGCGCTGACCGACGTGGTCCGGTGGATGGCCACGAACCCGGCCGACCTGGTCGGCCTGACCGCGAAGGGCCGCATCGCGCCCGGCGCGGACGCCGACTTCTGCGTGTTCGCCCCGGACGACGCGTTCGTGGTGGACCGCGCCGCGCTGCGCCACCGCAACCCCGTCACGCCCTACCACGGCCGTCCGCTGGCGG
>JASLAV010001115.1 GCA_030146905.1 Lentzea sp.
TACCAGCCGGGAGGGATCACGCTCAAGAACATCGCGTCGGTGTTGCCGGGGGTGCAGGTGCTGATCAACCCCGGCGGCGTGGTGGGCGTGGACCTCAGAGGCGACGACCTGGTGCAGATGCTCACCGGCCAGCCTCGCTGAAGCGTCAAGCGGTGGTCGGCGGCATGTCGTAGGGCTTCACCGCGTCGTAGGCGGTCTTCGCGTAGCCGCCGTACTCCGCGAACCGCTCCAGCCCCTTGACCAGGCCCTGCATCTTCTCCGCCAGCTGGGCCATGCGGCCGCCGAAGCGCGCCATCGCGGACGCCAGCTTCGACAGGCGACCGGCGATCTTGGTCGCCATCATGGCGGCGCGCGTGCCCGCATAGCCCGCGAACGCGGCGATGGAGCTGCCCAGCGTGACCACGGCCGACGCGGCGGCGATCAGCGCGCTCGCGATCAGTTCGCCGATCAGGTCCGAGATCCAGCCGAACACCAGCGACCGCAACTCGCAGACGAGCGCGCCGGACAGCGCGTAGATCGCGGCGGTGCCGTCCATCGTCTTGCCGAGCGCGTCGTACTCGCCGGCCATCTGTTCCATCTCGCGCTTGAACGCGTCGCCGGACGCGCCCTCCCAGTCGGCGACGGAGCGCATGTCCTCGCGGTGCTCCTGGGCGACCACCTTCATCTGCAGAGCGGCTTGCTTGAGCTGGTCGGTGTTCGCGTTGATCTCGTCGGGGTTGCCCAGCAACGCGTCCAGCGGCTCGCGCAGGAAGTCGACGTGCTCCAGCAACCAGCCGACACCGGCGGAAGCGAGCATTCCCAACGGGTTCGCCATCGTGGCGACCACGTCCACCACCACACCGGCACCACCGAGGGCGACGTCGATGACGTCAGGACCCTCGCCCTCGGACTCCGACGTCAGCGAGTCGACGAAGCCGGCGACGCTGTCCACCACGCCCGCGCCGGTCGACCACGTGGTCGTGCTGTTCTCCTCTGACACTTCTCCCCCAGGCGAAATCAGCGCTTCTTGAAGATCGAGTCGCCGCCGAAGTCCTCGTCCTCATCGGTGCTCGGACGCGGCGCGGGGCGACGGGCAGGCGGCGGCGGAGGAGGGGCGGCGGCGCGCTCCTCGTACTCCTCGTTGAACGCGTAACCCGGGGCCTTCGGCTGTTCCTCTTCCTCCGGCGGCGGCAGGTACTCGGTGATCATGCGATAGGTCTCGGACCCCTCGCCTTCAACGGCCGCGAACGTCTCGGCGACCTTCACCGCCGCACCGCGCTGCGCCATGCGCGCGATCTCGAGGATCTCGCCGGACAGCTGCGCGTGCGACTTCCTCATGGCGTCCGCGGTCAGCTCGAGCCCGGTCAGCGCGCCGTTGGGCGCGACGCTCACGGTGATCGTCCCGTCCTTCGAGGAGGCAGAACCGCCCGCCTGCGCCAGCCCTTCCTGCACCGCCGCGGCCTTCGCCTGCGCGTCGGCGATCTTCGCCTCGAAGTCCCGCATCCACTCTTCGGGCGTCTTCACCCAGTCCCCCAGCTCACGTTCGTCCGTACGGTCCAGAGAATTCCACAACCGAGGCGGCCGTGCCGGGGCAACCACCAGATCGGCGTGGTCAGGTCGTGCTCGCCGCGATGTCCTGCACGGCCTGGCAGGCGCTCGGCACCGGGTCCAGCTCGTTGACGTGGCCCGCCAGCCGGCAGAGCAGCGCCTTGAACGTCTCCCGGTCCGAAGCCGACAGCCCGGACAACACGTGGGCCTCGGCGTGCGAGAGCCGGAGATCCAGCTCCTGCAACCGCGAACGCCCCACGTCGGTCGCCACCACCAGGCGGGTGCGGCGGTCCGTCGGCGGCGGGCGGCGTTCCACCATCGAGGCTCGCTCCAGGTCGTCGAGCAGGTAGGTCATGACAGTGCGGTCGATGCCCAGCTGCTGGCACAGCGCGGACTGGCTTTCCGGCTGGTCGCGGGTGGCGGCGGTGAGGATCTGGTAGCCGCGGTGGCCGCCGGGAAGGTCGCCCACGGCAGCGTTGGTGGCCTTGACGAAGGCACGGAACACCACGCCGAGGGTCCAGCCGAAGTCGTCCTCTAGCGCGGTCACCGCGCCAATGATAGTCCGCATAGAACGTCTGTTGGACAGATTATCTGCATGGCATACTTTCGGCATGACAGATCATGGCGTCGCACTCCTGTGGGACGAGTCGACGCGCCCCCGAGGTCCAGAGCCCGATGCGAACGCGGTCTACAGCGTTTCGGGCAGGGCGATGGGCCGTCAGCTGGTCGGGGTCCACGACCACCTGCGCGAGGAGCTGGCGAAGGTCCGTTCGATCATCGAGCAGGCCGTGGACGGCACCATCGGTGTGGGCGAGGCGCGGTCCGAGATCAACACGATGACCATGCGCCAGAACAACTGGACGATGGGCGCGTACTGCGAGAGCTACTGCCGGCTCGTCACCATTCACCACACGCTCGAGGACACCAGCCTCTACCCGCAGCTCAGGGAGGGCGACGCGCGGCTCGGGCCCGTCCTCGACCGGCTGACCGAGGAGCACCACGTCATCCACGAGGTGCTCGAACGGCTCGACGCCGCGCTGGTGGCCACGGTCGCGGAACCGCGGAAGATCGTCCAGGTGCAGGAGGCGGTCGACCTGCTCACGGAAACGCTGCTGTCGCACCTGTCCTACGAGGAGCACGAACTGCTCGAGCCGATGGCGCGCATCCCGTACCACCACTGAGTGCACTTGGGCGTGTGCTCAGGCCCACGCCCGGAGACCGCCAACAGACTGGGTGCGTGGACACCAGGAAGCGAGTCGATCCCGTCCGGCGCGGTCGCACCATCCTGGGGGCGTCGTTGCTGCTCACGGCCGCCGCCGCGGGGACGAGGGCCGCCGTCGGGTTCGCCTACGCGCCCGAGCTGGAGTCCGCGGTCCGCGCGGACGAAGGCCTCGACGTCACGATCGCGCTGCACACCGGGCTGACGTACGCGTGGCTCGTGTTCGCGGTCCTGACCGCGGCGGCCGCGGTTCCGTTGCTGGCCGGCGGTTCGGGCCGGACGTTCGCGGCCGGCGTCTGCTACGCGCTCGGCATGCCGTTGCTGCTGTTCAGCATCGGCGTGATCGCCCCGATCTCGACGGTCCAGACGCTGACGTGGCCGGCGTGCGGCACCGCTCTGCTGACGGGGTGCTTCTTGATGCTGACGTCAGGACCGGTACCGCAGCGGGAAGCTCCGGGCCGGCGCGAGCCGGCCCGGAGCCGTCGCCGCTAGCGGCCGGTCACCGTGCAG
>JASLAV010001246.1 GCA_030146905.1 Lentzea sp.
CTGCCTGCCGATGCTGGTGCAGATCCCGGTGTTCATCGGTCTGTTCCACGTGCTGCGCTCGTTCAAGCCCGGCTGGGGCGAGGTCTACTTCTTCGACAAGCAGGGCGTCGACTCGTTCGTCAACGCCAAGCTCTTCGGCACCAACCTCTCGACGTTCATCACGATGCCGGCCGACCAGCTCGAGCAGTACGGCACCGAGCGCCTGAACGTCATCCTGCTGTCCGTGCCGCTGATGATCGTGGCGTCCATCGCGACCCACTTCACGGCCCGCCACTCGGTGGCCCGCCAGAACCAGGCCGCGCTGGACAACCCGCAGACGGCCATCATGAACAAGCTGACGCTGTGGATCTTCCCGCTGGGCGTCCTGGCCGGTGGCTTCTTCTTCCCCGTCGCGATCCTGCTGTACTGGCTGTCCAACAACGCGTGGACCCTCGGCCAGCAGCACTTCGTCTACAAGCGCATCGACGCGGAGGAAGAGGAGAAGAAGGCCACCGTGGTCGAGACCCGTCAGGCCCTCGCTCCCAAGCCGGGCGTGAAGCCGGTCAACCCGAAGAAGCCCGCGCCGGGCGCGAAGCCCGCCAACGGCGCCAAGCGCCAGCCGACCGCGGGCCCCGGCGGCTCTGCCTCGTCCCCTGGTTCGAGTGCCTCCAACGGCACGTCGAACACCGAGATCCCCGGCCTGACCCCAGGCCGATCCACCAGCAAGAAACCGGGCAGCAAGAAGCGCCGCTGATTTTCGGGCGTTGCCCCGGAGAGGAGACATCGTGTCGGAGACCTTGCAGGCGACCGACGACGTGGAGGCGTCGACGCCGGCTGAGGCCGGGACCGAGGCTGAGCCGCAGTCGCAGAGCAAGACCGAGGACCTGCTCGTCCAGGAAGGCGACATCGCAGGCGACTACCTCGAGCGCCTGCTGGACCTGCTCGACTACGACGGCGACATCGACCTGGACGTGGAGGGCGGCCGCGCGGTCGTCAGCATCGACGGCGGCGAGGACCTGTCCAAGCTGGTGGGCCCCAGGGGCAACGTCCTCGAATCGCTCCAGGAACTGACCCGCCTGGCAGTGCAGCAGGAAACGGGAGTCCGCTCCCGCCTGATGCTGGACATCGCCCAGTGGCGAGCAGGCCGCCGAGCCGAACTGGCGGAGATGGGCCGCACGACGGCAGAGAAGGTGGCCGCCTCAGGCGAGCGCGCCCGCCTGCACCCGATGACCCCGTTCGAGCGCAAGGTGGTCCACGACGCAGTCGCCGCAGTGGCAGGCGTCCACAGCGAGAGCGAAGGCGAAGAGCCGCAGCGCCGGGTCATCATCTTCCCGAAGCCCTGACGGCACCCGCGTCACCACGGCCCCTGGTTCCCACCGGAACCAGGGGCCGTTTGCTTTGCCGGGAGGAAGCGGCAGCGGGCGCACTGACCGAAGGCACGTCCCTGGCACGAGTCGGAGTGAGCGGTGGGATGAGGACACCGATAACGCCGAGGGGAGGTCATGGGCGGACAACTCGGGATGCGGCGCCCGAGAGAAGGACGAGCAGGACGTGAGCTGACGGCAGCTGCGGTGCGCGGTGAGCGGAGCGCCAGGCCGAGGTGAGTGGAGCCGGACTCGGCGGAGCGTGGACACGGGTTGAAGTGAAGCCTGCCGGTCGATGCGCGAGGTGATGCGGCGCGTAACTGAGGCGCCGAGATGAACTCGAGCGGAGCCAGGCTTCACGAGACAGGGAGATGTGGAGCGAAGGGAATCGCGCCGCGACACGTCAGGCGGGGATGGCAGAGGTGAAGCTCAGCCGGGACAGCAGACGTGTCGCGCAGTTGGAAGATTCGGATGGACATCGCCTTCGACGCGACACCGGCACTGGTGGCCAGCCAACGTCGAAGTCGAAGGCGAGCTACTCCCCTGCCGCACCGGAACGCCAAGGGGCGATGCGAAGCGAGCCGTCTTCCCTATGAACCGCCGAGAGCCGGTATGCACCCACGCGTCGCGATTGGGGCTTACCTCGAGGGGACGGGATGCTTCCCTGGTGGGCTCGGCCGGGGTGCTCTTATACCCCCGGCTTTTGAGGCCGACTATGCGTCCCGCCAGAGGCTCAAGGTCAAGCCCCCATCGCAATCGTCGCGCAGCGGCGATGAACACAGATCTTCGTCCATGCCCGACGGACCACGCCGCAAACAGAACCCGCACGGCACGAGGCGACCCCTCCGCTGGAACGCGACTCGACCAAGCAAGCTGACCCGACGAACTGTTCCACGTGAAACTTCACCACTCCCGCCACTCCTCCACCGGCACCGCAGGTCCACCCAACACAACTTTCCTCAAGTTTCACGTGAAACGGCGCTCAGGATTTGGCGGAGCACACGGTCGATCCGTCATGATGGTCCCCTGGCTTTCGCCAGCATTCCCACTCGGCCGCCGGCCTGCCCGCCGCCGTGTGGTTTCACGTGAAACGCTCACGGACGGAGAACATGGCCGGGGAGTTGCCCGACAACGCGAAGCTCGTCTTCGGTGAGCACGTCGATCGTGCCGCCGAGTTCGTCAGGCTCCTGGAGGAGCACGGCGTCGAGCGTGGACTCATCGGTCCCCGCGAGGTCGACAGGATTTGGGACAGGCACGTGCTCAACTCGGCGGTGATCGAGGAGCTGTTCGAGAAGAACGAGCGCGTCGTCGACGTCGGTTCGGGTGCGGGGCTGCCGGGTGTGCCGCTCGCCATCGCGCGGCCGGACCTCAGGATCACGCTTCTGGAGCCGATGGCGCGGAGGGTCGCGTGGCTCGAGGAAGTGAAGGAACGTCTCGCGCTCGACAACGTGACCGTTCTGAGGGGGCGTGCGGAAGAAGGGCCGATCCGTGCGCAGCTGAAGAACTGCGACGTGGCGACGGCTCGGGCGGTGGCCCCTCTGGAGAAGCTGACGAAGTGGTGCCTCCCCCTCCTCAAGGGGGGTGGGCGAATGATCGCGCTCAAGGGCGAGCGTGCGCAGGAAGAGCTTGATCGCGACGGTGATGCGGTGGCCAAGGCCGGGGGCGCCAACGCCGAGGTCGTCGTCGTGGGAGCGCAAGTACTCGAAGTGCCTACGACGGTGCTCATCGTCGAGCGCCAGACGCGGAGGGTCCGGTGAGCGTGTATCCGGAGTTCCAGTCCGCTGATGTTCCACGTGAAACCGTGACCCCGAAGCCCAAAGCCAAGCCGACCAACAACGGAGATGACAGCGCCGTGGTGTGGACCCCGATTGCAGAAGAGGCGGCTCGTGCGGCGAACGTGCTGCACCCCGACGAGTCACTGCTCCCCCGCCCGACCCA
>JASLAV010001248.1 GCA_030146905.1 Lentzea sp.
AGGCTGGTGGGCGCGCTCATCGTCGACGTCGACGACGAGCTCTACGCCATCACCTCGAGCGGCGGGGTCATCAGGACTCGAGCCGAGCAGGTGCGCAAGGCTGGACGGCAGACGAAGGGCGTGCGGCTGATGAACCTCGGCGAGAGCACCACTTTGATCGCCGTCGCACGCAACGCGGACGAGCCCGGCGACGTCACTAACGGTGAGACGTCTGCCGCGGAGGAGTCTGTTGCCGACCAGGCAGCCACCCCCACCGACTCGGCCGAGTAGTCGGAACTTGCTAGCGAGAGGTTAAGGACAGCTCGTGACTCCACCCGAGAACCGCGAAGGCCGGGACGCGGACAAGACCGCGGTGATCACCAAGCCGACTCCGCCGAACACAGCGGAGAAGGCCGAGAAGGCCGCGCCGGCGGCCGCCGGTTCCTCGGGTGGGAACGCGCAGGACAAGACGAAGCCGGTGACAGCGGAGAAGGCGGCGGAAGCCACCAAGTCCGCGGAGACCCCGGCTCCGGTCGCTCCTGCGGATCCGTCCACCCCCGCGGCCGCTGAACCCGCCTCACCGGCGACCGGCGAGCAGAAGACGGTGTCGGCCGACACCTCTGAGCCCGCCGCGGACGAGCCGGTCGTCGTCTCCACGCCGCCGCCCTGGCAGCGCGTGACGAACGACACGGAAGCGTCCCACCAGGACTCGACCGAGGCGTACGTCGTTCCGGGCGCACCGCCCGTTCCGTCGTCGTCGCACCAGGAGCCGGCCTTCCCGTCGACCGACCCCGACACCATCAAGGTGCAGAAACCCGTGGTCCCGGGCGCGGCCGTGCCGGTCGGCCTGGGCAGCAGCCGCACGTCGGTGAACCTCGGCACCGGGGGAGCCCGTCCCGCCGCCTCCAGCCCGTCGTCCCGCCGCCCCGGCCGCGGCCCGCGTCGCGCCTCGCTCCAGGTGAAGCGCGTCGACCCGTGGTCGGTGCTCAAGCTCGCCCTGGTGCTGGGCGTCGCGTTGTTCTTCGTGTGGCTCGTGGCGGTCGGCGTGCTCTACGGCGTGCTGCACGGCATGGGTGTCTGGGACAAGATCAACAGCACCGCGAACGACCTGCTCCAGGCCAACGAGCCGGGAGAGCCGCTGATCAGCGCCGGTCGCGTGTTCGGCGTCTCGGCGATCATCGGCGCGGTCAACATCGTGCTCTTCACGGCTCTCGCGACCGTCGGCGCGTTCGTCTACAACGTGTCCGCGGATCTGGCCGGTGGCTTGGAGTTGACGCTCTCCGAGCGTGAATGACCCCCGATTTGGGGGCGGCGAGGACGATCCTGTAAGGTTCTCCTCGTCGCCCCGAGGGGCGACAGTTGATCGAGGGCCTATAGCTCAGGCGGTTAGAGCGCTTCACTGATAATGAAGAGGTCGGAGGTTCAAGTCCTCCTAGGCCCACTCGATTCGAACTTCTCTCGAATCATCATCGTTTCTGTCCGGATGTGAGTTCCGGAGCCCCGGCTGAAGACCCACAAAGCCTGTAGGCTGGTCCGGTAGGTCGGGGCATAACAGTCTTTGGAGGGGTTCAGAGTGGCTAAGAAGATCATCGCACTCGTCGTAGTCGCCGGTGCGGTCCTGTTCTTCGTCAAGCGCAACCGTTCGGCCAAGGCCGACGCGGACCTGTGGCGCGAGGCCACCGCTCCCACCGACTGATCTCTTCTTTGTTCTGGGGGACGGCTCACCGACCGCCAGGCCAGGGGACGTAGCTCAATTGGCAGAGCACCGCCTTTGCAAGGCGGGGGTTAGGGGTTCGATTCCCCTCGTCTCCATATTCTTACCTCGCGCCGGGGAGTGTCTGCGAAAAGCGCAGATCTCCTCGGCCCGAAGTGTTTTCTGGGGGCCGAGCCCCCAGACCCCAGCCGGGGGCAAGCCCCCGGACCCCCGGACCCCCGGCCGCGTCGCCTTCGGTGTCAGCGGCCCGATCGCTCTGAAACGCCAAAGCCCTGTTCGCGCCGCCGCGAACAGGGCTTCCGTGCATTCACCGGTCACTTCACGCGGTGGCGAGTGACTTCTTCGACGACTTGCTGCGGAGCTGATCAATGCTCCACGCACCGGCGCCCGTGAACGCCAGCAACAGGAACGCCCACGAGTACACCGCGGCGAGCTCGCCACCGTTCTCGATCGGCAGCAAGGCCTTCGGCTGGTGCACCACGAAGTAGGCGTAGGCCATGGCGCCGGAGCTGAGCAACGCCGCCCAGCGCGTCCACAGGCCGATCAGGATGAGGCTTCCGCCGATCAGCTCGATCAGACTCGCGGGACCTGCCGGCCAGGACAGCAGGTCGATTCCCTTCGAGATCTTCTGCACCCCGTGGATCACGAAGAACAGTCCGATGACGATGCGGAAGAGCGCCAGGGCGTGCTCTCGTCGTTGCTCCAGGAACTCCATGGTCAAGGTCCTTCCGGGGCTCGGGGGCAAGGGTCAGGGCACAAAAGGTATGGACCAATTAGAGTGTCCCGCCCAAGGCGCTTTCGGTATCTGGTTGACTGTTGCCCCTATGAAACGAGCACTGTTGCTGCCCCTGCTCGGCGTACTCGCCGCGTGCGGCACCGATGTCGCCCAGAACGTGCCGGTGCCCACCACCCAGACCCAGCGGGTCACCACCACGACCAGCGCCGCTCCGACAGTGCCGCCCGCGCCCAAGCCCGCGACCGACGGCACCTGCCCGTACCTGGCGACGTCTTTCGTCGCCCAGGCCAACGGACAGCTCGTACCCAAAGTGAAACTGTCAACGGACGAACCTCACCCGGCGTGCTTCTTCTACGCCAACGCCACTGAGGTCCAGTTGACCGTGCGCGTGTACGTGGGGGACGAGCGCGTCGCGAAACTGATCGTGAACGAGGCCGCGCCGGAAGGTTCGGAACCCGCGAACGCGCCCACCGGGTGGACCGGAGGGTACGTCAGCGGTGACACCGGTGTCGTCTACGCCGTGTCGAAGGCCGACGCCGCCGTGGTCGTGTCGACCAACCAGAAGCAGTCGATCAAGGCGCGCCGCATCGCAGAAGAAGCGGTCAAGGGCCTCAAGCTCTAGAAGACGCGAAAACGGGGTGGCTCTCGACGTCGAGAGCCACCCCGTTCACGTTCGTGCTACTTGGCCGGTTCCTTCTGGGTCGGCACCTGCCCGTTGAGAACGGGCTCCGGCAACGGAGCCTGCTCCTCGTCCTGCAGGTGGACCTCTTCCGGCTTGCGCGTCAGTGCGACGTAGCCGGCGGCGGCAGCCGCGATCAGCAGTCCGAGCACCCACGGCCACCTGCGCCGCTTCGGTGCACCACCGCTGAGCTGCGCCGCGGCCTTGCGGATCTCCTTGCCGCGCACCTTCGCGTCCTTGCGCGCCTGCTTGGCCGCCTTCTTCACTTCCTTGCGCACCACTTCGGCTTTGCCGACGAGCTCGGCGCGCGTCTTCGCACTCTTCTTCGCGAGACGCTTGCGGGAGCGGCGTGTCTGCTTCTCCCAGTCCTCCGCCTTGCTCATCAGCGTGTCAGCGCGATCGACGAGGGTGCCGCGAACCTGGTCAGCCGTGATGCCACGTTCGGCGAGCTTCACCTCAGCGACGTGACCAGCGCGAACGACACCCTGGCGCGCGGCCTTCAGACCCGTGCCGACAGCCTTGCCCACGGACTCGCCGGCACGGGTCATCACGTCCACCTCGTCCATTCTGTGCTCCACACGTTGTCGTCAGGTTGTGAGCTTGAGGTACCCCATCGTGCCCCTTCCTGAACATCCGCGCCCGTAATGGCACGATGGTGTGGTGGCTGACAGCAATGAATCCTTCGTCGGGACCAAGGTGACGGCAACCCTGCACACCACGCAGGGCGACATCCGGCTCACCCTGTTCCCCGACCACGCCCCCAAGACGGTGGCGAACTTCGTCGGGCTCGCCGAGGGCACCAAGACCTACACCGAGGCGAACGCGAGCGGCACCAAGTCGGGTCCGTTCTACGACGGCACCCTGTTCCACCGCGTCATCTCCGGCTTCATGCTCCAGACCGGCGACCCGACCGGCACCGGACGCGGCGGCCCCGGCTACCGCTTCGCGGACGAGTTCAACCCCGAGCTCCAGTTCAACCGTCCGTACATCCTCGCGATGGCGAACGCCGGACCCAACACCAACGGCTCGCAGTTCTTCATCACCGTGGCGCCGACCACGTGGCTGAACTTCAAGCACACGATCTTCGGTGAGGTCGCGGACCAGGAGTCGCGCGACGTCGTCGACGCGATCGGCAACACCACGACCGGTGCGGGCGACCGCCCCGTGAACGACATCAAGATCGAGCGGATCACGATCGACCGCGCGTGAGCGACGCACTTGTGCCACCGGACGGGCCGGTCGGAGCGCAGCAACCGGACACCCCGGTCTGCGCACGTCATACCGATCGGCCCACCCGGCTGCGCTGCACCAGGTGCGACCGTCCGGCGTGTCCGGACTGTCTGCGCGACGCCTCGGTCGGACAGCAGTGCGTCGACTGCGTGAACGAAGGCGCCCGCACGGTTCGCCATGCCCGCACGAGCGCGGGCGCGGTGGTCTCCAACCGCCGGCCGATCATCACCCAGGTGATGATCGCGCTCAACGTGCTGGCGTACGTCGTCACGGTCGTCCAGTCCGGCAGCCCCATGAACAACTCGCGGTCGGAGTTGTTCCTGTCGACGTCGTTGATCCCCGAGCTCACCGCCACCGGTGAGTGGTGGCGAGTCGTCACGTCGGGCTTCATGCACTTCGGCCTGATCCACCTCGCGCTCAACATGGCCGCGCTCTTCGTGGTGGGCCCGATCATCGAGCAGGAGCTGGGCAGGCTGCGGTACAGCGCCGTGTACTTCCTGTCGCTGCTCGGCGGCAGTGCGGCGGCGTTCTACTTCGGTTCCATCTGCCAGCAGCTCGCCGGCGCGTCCGGTGCGGTGTTCGGCCTGATGGGCGCGCTGCTGATCGTGTTCAAGCGCCAGAAGCGGGACATCTCGACGATCGTCGTGATCGTCGTGATCAACCTGGTGTCGAACCTCTTCACCAACGCCTCGCTGCTCGGGCACCTCGGCGGGTTCGTCATCGGCGGCCTGCTGACGCTCGCGATGGTCAAGGCGCCGCAGAAGAACCGCAACACCTACCAGATCGCCGCGGTCGTGGCGGCAGCGTTGCTGCTCGCCGGCATGTTCGTCCTGCGGGCATATGAGCTCGACACCGCTGTCGAACGCGTCATCGAGTACGCCAGGACGTGCGGCCCGAACTGAATCACGGCCGCAGTGCGTGGAGCACTCCGGCGACTTCTTCGGGATCGGCGCCGAGGTCCAGTCTCGTGAGCACCACGAGACGGTCATCGGCGTCGAGCTCCAACGCCTGCTGTTCCCTGCCGAGCCGGCGGGTGGTCTGCAGCTTCACCTTCACCTCGTGCCACGGCAGCCGCGTCGTGCTCGCGAACCCGCGCACGGCCAGCCCGTCCGCGTCCGCGGTGAGCCTCGGCCTGGCGATCGTCGCGAACGCCGCGAGGTAGATGACCAGCAGCGTTGCCAGCCCGACGAGGAGACGGCCCGCGTTGTCGTCGGTGAGGAACGCCGCCACGGCCAGGGCGGCGGCCGCCACCCACGCGACGGCGACGAGCGGGGCAGGAGTGGACCAGGTGCGAGTCACACCGTCGAGTGTGCCGCATGAAATATGGACAACCGAACGGGTCCTTATGAGGGAAAACCGTCGCTTGTGCATTTTGGTGCAAAGTTGTCCACAGGACTTGTCCCCAATGGGGATGACTTACAGCCGTGTGCTTCGGTGACGCTCGGATGAACCAGGTGAACGCGGCACGAACAAAGGTCGGCCCGGACGCGTGACGTCCGAGCCGACCTGTACGAACTGTGACTTGACCAGCGCCTAGCGCCAGCGCATCGTCATCAGCAGACCGATGATCATCAGCGCGAAGCCGATGGCGAAGTTCCACGCGCCCAGCTCGAGCATGAACGGGATCTTCTCGGCCGCGATGTAGTTGACGACCAGCCACGCGAGGCCCAGCAGCATGAAGCCGAGCATGACAGCGACGTAGACCGGGTGTGACGGTCCCGCTGCCTTGACCTTGACCGGCGTACGGCGGTCAGTGGGTGCGGTGTAAGCCGCCTTCTTCCGGACCTTGGACTTTGGCATGCTGTCCTCGCCTGACGTGGATATCCGTGAGTGACGTGAGTTTACGTGCACTACTCAGGAGACACGTTAACGTAGCGACGGTGGTGAGCGAACCACCTTGCAGACGTAGTTGTTTTCAGTTCACAGTCCGCACGGAGGGTGTCAGGTGAACTCGGGACCGCAGCAGCCGCCTCCCCGGCGCCCTGCACCCCGTCGCGATGACCTGCAGCACGTGCGGGCCACGCCTCCTCCGCGACCGCTGCCACCACCGGAGGCGACGCAGTTCACCAACGCGTTCTCCGGCAGCCTCCCCCCACCCGGCGCCCCGCCCCGCCGTCCTCCGGTTCCGCCTCCTCCCGGCACCCCCGCACGCGGGATGCCGCAGGGCATGCCGCCCAGGGCGATGCCTCCGCGAGGAATGCCGCCGCACGGGGCACCGCCGCCGCACGGGGCACCGCCACCGCACGGGGCACCGCCACCGCACGGAATGCCCCCGCGTCCGCCTCGTCCCCGCCCGGTCGATCCACCCACCGAGGTGATCCCGCGCGTAGAGGACGACTACGACGAAGACGAGTACTACGACGACGACTATTACGACGACGAGGAGAAGAAGCCGGCCCCGCTGCCGGACAGCCTCGCGCGCAAGACCGTCCGCGGCGTAGGCGAAGCCCTCATCACAATGGGCCTCGTCGTGCTCCTGTTCGTCGTCTACGAGGTCTACGTGACCGACCTGCTCTCCGCCGAGAAGCAGCAGGACGCCACCGCGGCCCTCGACTCCGAATGGAACTCGAACGTCGTCACGCCGCCCCCGGCAGACCCGAACCGCCAGTCGAAGCTGAACCTCATCGAGGGCAAGGCCTTCGCGAAGATGTACATCCCGGTCTTCGGCAACGACTGGAAGTTCTCCGTGGTCGAGGGCACGACCGACAAGCACCTGGAAATCGGCCCCGGCCACTACAAGGACACGGCCCAGCCGGGCGAGGCGGGCAACTTCGCCATCGCGGGCCACCGCGTGGGCAAGGGCGCTCCGTTCAACGACCTCGACCTGCTCCAGTCCTGCGACGCCATCGTCGTGCAGACGCAGACCCAGTGGTTCGTCTACCGAGTGCTGCCCATGAGCAGCGAGGTGGCCGGCTGGGCAGCGAACCCGAGGGCGAAGGAAGCCGCCTGCACCGGCGTGGCCCCGCTGTCGACAACCCTGGGCAACGCCTACGCCAAGACCGTGGGCCAGGAGATCGTCCTCCCGACGCAGGGCGAGGTCATCGCCCCGATCCCGCACCAGGTGGGAGCCGCCGTGCCCGCCGACAAGCAGGCCCGGCTGCTCACCCTGACGACGTGCCACCCGCGCTTCTCCGACAAGCAGCGCCTGATCGTGCACGCCATCGAGACCAAGAGCTACCCGGTGGCCGACAACTTCGTGCCGCCCGAGATGACGGAGGGCTGATGTACGGCTGGATCTGGCGGCACCTGCCGGGCCCGCTGTTCCTGCGAGTCATCGAGGCCGTCGTGCTGGTGGCCGGCATCGTCGCCCTGCTGATGTTCGTGGTGTTCCCGTGGGCGGAGCCGAAGCTGCCGTTCAACAACGTCACCACGGAGTGATCCTCCGGGCGTCCTTGCTCGGGTGATCAACCGGTACTGGTCACCTGAACGGGTGGCGTTCGGTGGTGATCCTCAGGTTGGGTCTGCTGTTTGCGCAGATCAGGGCGTTGCTCGGGTAGGTTCGGGGTTTGGGCGGGCTAGTTGTCCACAGGATTTCCGGAGTCTCGGGAACCTGAAATCCGCCGTTGTCGTTGCGCATGAGGAAGCGCGCGGGGGCAGCGGGCACTTCGTTCTGCGATGTCTGGCTGGCTGGGGGCGGTCATCGCTGAGGCTCTGCCGGTCGCGGGTTCGGTAGGTGCTGGGCTGGTCGCGACTTGGCTGTGTCGCTGGTTGAGCTGTCGGTGGGTGGACCGGCAGCGGCTGGACCAGCAGTGGTTTGGCTGCCGTGGGTCGGGCTGCGCCGGCCGGACCGGGCGCCGAGGCTGACCGAGCGTGGCGGGCCGAGCGTGGCGGGCCGAGCGTGGCGGGCCGAGCGTGGCTGGTCGGGCGGGACTAGGCCGGGCGGGACTAGCCGGGCGGGACTGGCCGGCGGGACCGGCGGTGGTTGCGCAGCGCCGGCGGCGCAGCGCAAGCGGTTGCCCAGCCAGGTGCCAGGCGCCCCAGAGATCACAGACCCAGCCGGTTCGCCACAGGCCCGCCGAGAACAAGTGAAGCCGCCACCGCGCACACGCGCGATGGCGGCTTCATCGGGGAACGGCGCGGTGGCCGTTCAAGCCCAAGAACCGCAGGTCAGCCGTTGGAGATCGAGGTCATCTCCTCGCGCGGCACGACCTTCACGCGCTCGCGGCCCTGCGCGGCGCCCAG
>JASLAV010000006.1 GCA_030146905.1 Lentzea sp.
CCCGCGTCGTTGCCGAAGAACAGCGTCGACGTGATGCGCAGGTGCGCACTGCTGGAAATCGGCAGGAATTCCGTCAGTCCTTGGACCAGTCCGAGGACCAGAGCCTGCAACCAGCTCAACTACCCACTCCTGCCAGATCCAAAGCCTCGGACGCGGTGCGAAGACCCGCGATCCCCTGCTCCAGATCTTGCAGCATCGGCGAAACGGACAGCGTGGTGACCCCCGCGGCAGCAAGGGCCTTCATCTTGTCTGCTATGCGCTCCTTCGGACCCAGCAACGCCGTCGCGTCCAGGAACTCCAGCGGGATCGCCGCCATCGCACCCGCGTAGTCCCGCGCCAGGTACTTCTCCTGGATCTCCTCCGCCTCAGCCGGGAAACCCATGCGCACCATCAGGTTGTTGTAGAAGTTCTGCTTCCGCGAACCCATACCGCCCACGTACAACGCCGTGTACGCCCGAACCGGATCAGCACACGCCTTCCAGTCCTCACCCACCACCAACGGCATCGTCGGCACGACGTCGAACCCGTCCATCGACTTGCCGGCCTTCTCACGACCCGCCCGCACACTGGCCAGCGACTCCGCCGAGTACTCCGGCGAGAAGAAGATCGCCAGCCACCCGTCGGCGATCTCCCCCGTCAGCTCCAGGTTCTTCGGCCCCACCGCCGCCAGGTAGATCGGAATCCGATCACGAACCGGGTGCACCGTCAGCTGCAACGCCTTACCAGGACCATCCGGCAACGGCAGCGTGTAGTGCTCACCCTCGTACCGCAGCTTCTCCCGCGTCAAAGCACGCTTCACGATCTCCACGTACTCACGCGTCCGCGCCAAGGGCTTGTCGAACCGCACACCGTGCCAGCCCTCCGACACCTGCGGCCCCGACACCCCCAACCCCATCCGGAACCGGCCACCCGACAACGTGTCCAAAGTGGCCGCCGTCATCGCCGCCATCGCAGGCGTCCGCGCCGGAATCTGGAAGATCGCACTACCGACGTCGATGCGTTCGGTCTGCGCAGCCACCCACGCGAGCACCGTCGGCGCGTCGGAACCGTAGGCCTCCGCGGCCCACACCACCGAAAAGCCGAGGCGGTCGGCCTCTTTGGCCAGCTCAAGGTTCGCGGCGTCGTTGCCGGCGCCCCAGTATCCGAGGTTCAGTCCGAGCTTCACGCAGCGAGACCCTACCGGTCAGTAACACCGATTGCCAGGCTCAACCGATGATCACCCCTTAGCATCGCGCACGTGCAACAGCGATACCTCGGCCGCAGCGGCCTCCGCGTCTCCAGAACCGCACTGGGCACGATGACGTGGGGCCAGGACACCGACGCGGACGAGGCCGCCACCCAGCTCATGGCCTTCGCCGACGCCGGCGGCACCCTCGTCGACACCGCCGACGTCTACACCGACGGCGAAGCCGAACGCATCCTCGGCGGCCTCATCACCGAAATCGTCCCCCGCGACGAACTCGTCATCGCCACCAAAGCCGTCGCCCGCCGCACCGACGGCCCCTTCGGCGGCGGCGCCTCCCGAGGCGCACTCCTCACCGCCCTCGACGGATCACTGCGCCGCCTCGGCATCGACCACATCGACCTCTGGCAACTGCACGCCTGGGACACCAGCGTCCCCGTCGAGGAAACCCTCTCCGCCCTCGACCACGCCATCAACACCGGCAAAGTCCGCTACGCCGGCATCTCCAACTACAGCGGCTGGCAACTCGCCACCGCCGCCATGACCCCCACAACACACCCCCTCATCTCCACCCAGGTCGAATACTCCCTGCTCGAACGCGGCATCGAACGCGAAGTCGCACCAGCGGCACTGCACCACGGCCTCGGCCTGCTCCCCTGGGCCCCCCTCGGCCGAGGAGTGCTCACCGGCAAATACCGCAACGGAACCCCACCGGACTCCCGAGGCGCCTCCGCCCACTTCGCCGGCTACGTCGAACAACACCGCAACGAACGCGCCGCCCGCATCGTGCAGGCCGTCTCCACCGCCGCCGACGGACTCGGCACCTCACCGCTGTGCGTCGCACTCGCCTGGGTCCGCGACCGGCCGGGAGTCGTCGCCCCCGTCGTCGGCGCACGCGACACCAACCAGCTGCTCGCCTCCCTCGAAGCCGAGCAGCTCACCCTGCCGCCGGCGATCCGGGCCGCACTGGACGACGTCAGCGCGATCGAGCTCACCTACCCCGAACGCCCCATGCCCTGACCCCCTTCTGGGATCCGGGGAGGATCGGAACGGTTTTCAGCGGTAGGCCGGGGCAGCCCGAAGCAAGGAGTGCGTGGAGCACAGATCCCTGGTTATGGCGCGGTCACAGGGGGCGCGCCCGGCTCGGGCTCGGCGACGCTCGGCCAGGTCGTGGATCAGGTTCAGGGTGTCGCGCACGGTGCATCCGAGCCGGTCGAGGGTGTGGATGACCATGACGTCGCCGTGGCGGGCGAAGCTCATGGCAGCCTGTAGGCCGGGTCGGTTGGTGGCTCCGGATTTCTTGTCGAGGTAGATCCGCTCGGGCGGGACACCGACAGGCCGCCTGCACATCCCGCCCTTGCGGTGGAAGCTAGGGCGAAACCTGGTGGGCGAAGTTACCGCTGTCCCATCGAGACCGTTGCCCGCTGAGGGTCCGTGCCCAGGGCTCGT
>JASLAV010000040.1 GCA_030146905.1 Lentzea sp.
CTGATCCGCAAGACGTCCACGGTCGCGATGGAGGAACTGCGCGAGATCCTCGGCGTGCTCGGAACATCGGCCGACGCCGACGAGGACGCCGGTACGCGCACGGACGTCGAACGGCTCGTGGCGGCCTCTGCCGCCGCGGGAGTGTCCGTCCACCTCGACTGGTCCGGAGACGATCTGTCCGACGCCGACGCACGGCTGCGGAGAGCGGTCCATCGGGTCGTGCGTGAAGCACTCACGAACGTGCACAAGCACGCGCCGTCCGCACGGACCCGTGTCTCGGTGCGGGTGGCCGAACGGGTGCTGGTCGAGGTGGCCAACGGGCCGAGCGGCGAACCGAGAGGCGCCGGCACCCGCCGCGGGCTCATCGGCTTGGAGGAACGGGTCGAGCTGATCGGCGGGACGTTCGACGCGCGTCCGTCCGCAGGCGGGTTCCGTGTCGCGGCCGACCTGCCGTTGCACCCGGTCGTGCAGGAGGAGACGGGGACGGCTGGTTCCGTGGCGGAGGCGCCTCCGCCGATCACCGCCGAGGTCCTGACCGTGCCACGCGTCGTCGGCGGTGGCTGTCTCGGCGTGCTCGCGGTGATCCCCGCGCTCGGCACGGCGTTCGTCCTGCTCGTCCTGGCGGCCTTCGGCGAGACCGAGATGAGCAGGCAGGAGTTCGACGCGTTCCGGGTGTCGGTCGCGCACGAGGAGGAGGTCACCGAGGCGTTCGGGTTCGGCGTGCCCTCGGACAACTCCGGGTGCTACCGCTACCGCGCGCGTGACGAGGCCGGACGCGACTTCGAGCTGTGCTTCGACAGGAACGGTGTGCTGACCGTGAAGAAGGAGTTGGCCCGATGAGGTTCGTCTGGCCCGTCCTCGCGTTCCTGACCGGTCTGGTGCCGCTGGTGGCTCCGCTGGCCCCGAGCCCCCACCCGTTGCTGACGGTCGCGTCGGCGCTGTGGATCGCGGCACTGGTGTGGCTGGCGCCGCGCAAGCCGGAGTGGGCGCTGCTGCTCACCGCACCGCTCTTCGCGGTCAACAACCTCTGGGCGCAGGCCGTGACGATGTTCGTGGTCTTCGCCGCCAGCCGGCGCGTCACGCCGCTGAAGAGGCTGTGGGCGCTGCTGGGGATCATGACGGTGCTGCAGAGCGTCTTCAGCCTGCTCCAGGAGACCTACCGCACCATGCCGGTGTGGGAGTCGCTGGTCGGCGCGGTCATCGGTTCGATCTTCTTCGTGCTGTTCCCCGCCGTCTCCGGCATGCTGCTGGGCCGCCGCAGGCCGATGGTCCGGCTGCTGCAGGAGCGCAACGAGTACCTGGAACGCGCCCGTGCGCTGACCGCCGCGTCCGCCCGTTCCGACGAACGCGCCCACATCGCGGGCGAGATGCACGACATGCTCGGCCACCGGCTCAGCCTGATCTCCATCCACGCCGGTGCCCTGGAGCTGGCGACCGCCTCCAAGGCACCGCAGCTGCACGAGCAGGCCGAGCTGATCCGCACCACCTCGTCGCTCGCGATGGCCGAGCTCCGCGAGATCCTCGGCGTCCTGCGCACCAACCCCGAACCCGAGTCGCTGGACGAGGACACCGGTACGAGGTCCGACATCGCCGCACTGGTCGGCAGCTCGGTGAACGCCGGCCTCACCGCGTCCCTAGACTGGTCGGGCGACGACCTGCACGGCGCCGACCCGCGCACCCGCCGCGCCGTCCACCGGGTGGTCCGCGAGGCGCTGACCAACGTCCACAAGCACGCCCCCACGGCACGCACGCGGGTCCAGGTCGCGGTGCAGGGCGGACGGGCGCGGATCCAGGTGCTCAACGGCCCGTCCGACGCGGCACCGGGCAAGGGCACCCGGCGCGGCCTGATCGGCCTGGAGGAACGCGTCGGCCTGCTCGGCGGCTCGTTCAGCGCGGGCCACCCGGTCGAGGGCGGGTTCCGGGTGGCGGCGGACGTGCCCCTGCACCCGGTGGCCCAGTCCGACCAGGCCGTGGCGGAGGTCGCCGAGGTCCCGCCACCGCTCGCGGCCGAGGTCCTGACCGTGCCGCGGGTACTGGGCGGCGGCTGTCTCGGCCTGCTGGCCCTGGTGCCGATCATCGGCGCGCTGGCCGTGTTGCTGCTGTTCACGTTTCTCAACCCGACGCAGATGAACGCGCCGTACTTCGACTCGCTGAAGGTGGGCGTCACGACCGAGGCAGAGGTCATGGACCAGTACGGCTTCGGGCAGTTCGGGGTCGACGGCTGCTCGCGGTTCCAGACGTCGCACAACGCCGAACTGGTCTACAAGCTCTGCTTCCGCGAGGGCAAGCTGGCCTCGAAGGAACAGGAACGCCCGTAGTCTGGCCCGCGTGATCCGAGTTCTCATCGCCGATGACGAGACGTTGATGCGTGCCGGCATCCGCCTGATCCTCGAGAACGACCCCGGGATCACCGTGGTGGCCGAGGCGAGCGACGGCCACCAGGCTGTGACCCTGAGCCTCCAGCACGAGGTCGACGTGGCACTGCTCGACATCCGCATGCCCGGCGGCGACGGGCTCAAGGCCGCCGAGCAGATCGCCCGCACCGCCCACGTCGTCATGCTCACGACGTTCGGCGAGGACTCGTACGTGGCCCAGGCCATGAGGGTCGGCGCGACGGGGTTCCTGCTCAAGGACACGCCGCCGCAGGACCTGATCAACGCCGTCCGCAAGGCGGCCGGTGGCGAACCGATCCTCGCGCCGCAGATCACGAAGCGCCTGATCGAGAAGCACCTGGCCGCGCCGGACGACGGCTCGGAGGCGCGCCGCAAGGTCGGCGCGCTCACCGAGACCGAACGGGGCGTGCTCGAGCTCGTGGGCGAAGGGCTGTCCAACACCGAGATCGGCGAACGGCTCTACATGGCGACCGGCACGGTGAAGGCGCACATCAGCCGGATCCTGCCCAAGCTGGAGGTCACCAACCGCGTGCAGGCCGCCATCGTGGCCCACGACGCCGGTCTCACGCGGTCGTGAAGCGGTCCAGGGCGCGGATCTTGTTCGTGGCGTCCAGTGCGGCGACCTTGTAGGCCTCGGACAGGGTCGGGTAGTTGAAGACCGTGTCGACCAGGTAGTCCACCGTGCCGCCGCAGCCCATCACGGCCTGACCGATGTGCACGAGGTCCGTGGCGCCGGTGCCGAACACGTGCACACCGAGGATCTTGCGGTCCACAGTGGACACGAGCAGCTTCAGCATGCCGTAGGCGTCGCCGACGATCTGGCCGCGCGCCAGCTCGCGGTAGCGGGAGATGCCGACCTCGTAGGGGATGGCCGACGACGTCAGCTCGGCCTCCGTCGCGCCGCAGTAGGAGATCTCGGGAATCGTGTAGATGCCGATGGGCTGCAACGCCGTCAGCTCGTGCACCGGCTCGCCGAACGCGTGGTACGCGGCCAGGCGGCCCTGGTCCATCGACGTCGCGGCCAGCGCGGGGAAGCCGATCACGTCACCGACGGCGTAGATGTGCTCGACCGGCGTGCGGTAGTGCTCGTCGACGGACAGGCGGCCGCGGCGGTCGGCCTCCAGGCCGGCGGCGGGGAGGTCCAGGTAGTCCGTGCAGCCCTGGCGGCCGGCCGAGTACATGACCGCGGCGGCAGGGATGCGCTTGCCGGAGGCCAGGGTCGTGATCGTGCCGGACTGCGACACCGAGACGTCGACGACCTTCTCGTCGAACCGGAACGTCACGGCCTGGTCGCGCAGGTGGAACTTCAGCGACTCGACGATCTCCGGATCGCAGAAGTCGAGCATCCGCTCGCGCTGCTCGACCACGGTGACGCGGGTGCCGAGCGCGGCGAACATGGACGCGTACTCGATGCCGATCACGCCGGCGCCGACCACGACCAGCGACGACGGGATCTCCGTGAGGGCGAAGACCTCGTCGGAGTCGAGGATGCGCTCCTCGTCGAAGTCCACCGCGGACGGACGCGCGGGCGTCGTGCCGGTCGCGATGACGATGTACTCACCGCTGATCGTCGTCCGGTCGCCGCGGTGAGGTCCTTCCACGGAGATGGTGTGCTCGTCGACGAAGCGCCCGAAACCGTTGAGGAGGTCGATGCCGTTGCGGTGCAGCTGCGCGCGCACGACCTGGACCTCGCGGCCGATCACGTGCTGCGTGCGCGCCATCAGGTCGGTGATCGTGATGTCCTGCTTGACGCGGTAGCTCGCGCCGTACAGCTCGCGCTGGCTCATGCCAGTCAGGAACATGACGGCTTCGCGCAGCGTCTTCGACGGGATGGTGCCCGTGTTGGCGCAGACGCCCCCGACCATCTCCTGCTTGTCGATGATCGCCACGCGCTTGCCCAGTTTCGCACCCGCGATCGCCGCCTTCTGGCCGCCAGGACCAGAGCCGATGACGATCAGGTCGTAGTCGTACGGCGTCATGGTCGGCAGCCTACTTCGACTGATCGGATTCCACCCCCGAACGCAAGATGAATCCACAAGGCGGAAGGAGCTACGGCACGTCGCTGCGGAACGGCACGATCAGGTCGAGCAGCCTGGCCGTGCCGCGGTACTCGGCGACCCGGTCGGCGAACGGCCGCTTCACGATCCTGTGCACGGCGTCCTTCGACAGGCGCTCGTAGGCGGGAACCGTGTCCCTGCTGAGGAAGTCCCAGCGGTCCTCGCGGTCCGCGTAGTTGAACGCGGGCAGCGGGCCGCCGAACAGCGGCCGGTACCGCGCGGGGGTCTTCCCTCCCGGCACCGGCATCGGACCGGCCACGGTGATCGCGTACGTGACGACCTCACCCGGCGGCAGCAGTCGCGACCGCATCCTGTCGAACTGCTCGGCGATCACCAGGTTCTGCTCGCGCGAGGAGAACTCCAGGACGGCCTGCGCCGGATCCGCCCACGCGGCGGTGGTCCCCGGGTCGATGATCCCCGCGTCGCGCATCTCCTCCACGGCCTTGGTACCGCCGTGCAGGTAGGCGGCGTGCATCGCGCCGAGGTCCATGAAGATGTGCTTTTGCATCGACATCAGCATCGACGAGAACCAGCGGAGTTCCGGAACGGTGCCGAGGTCGAGCATGCCCGCGGCGAACGCGGGAGCACCGATGTTCGCGAATCCCATCCACCGCAAGGAGTCGGGATGCGCGAGGTACAGCTTCGCGTAGAAGTCGTAGACGGCGAAGATCACCGAACGGTTCGACTCGGCACCGCGTTGCGGATCCCAGTCGGCGAGCTCCACCCCCGCCTGCTCGGCGGCGCGGACAATCCAGTACTGCCACAACAACGCTTTGAACCGCGTCGGCGAGATGCCCTTGTCCCGGTACGAGCTCAACGCGCGCTCAAGCGCGGCACGGTCGTACGGCAGGTCGGGGTGGACGCCACCCCGCTCCTCGCCGTTGCCGTTGACCAGCGGCAGGTCCAGGAAATCCACCGGATCCGCCTTGGTGGCACCCATGCTGCCGAGCACGAGCGCCGCCACCACCATGAGCACGCGCATGAACGCGAACTGTATCCGGAACTCGCGCGTTTCCCGTTCACAACCGCGAAGCGTCAAAGGATGCTTTGCGAATTCGTTAGCGTTTTTGACACGAATGGGGCCAATAATCTCAACAGGGTTACTCCTTATGGCTATACCGTTTGGGTGTGGCACTTGAGGTTCCCTTGATCAAAGCCGTTCGGGCAGGACTCCGCGAGCGCGCGGATTCGCGCAAAGCACCCGAGATGCGGGCGTACATGAAGTCCGCGATGCCGTTCCTCGGTGTGCCGAAACCGGGACGGGTGGAGCTGCTGAGGTCGCTGCCGGTGCCGGACGACCGGGACGAGTGGCTCGACGCCGTGCGGGCGTTGTGGCGGGAGGCCACCTACCGCGAGGAGCGGTACGTCGCGCTGTCGCTGAGCGGGGACCGGCGCTTCCAGTCTGCCGACCTGCTGCCGTGGTTCGACGAGATGATAGTGACCGGCGCCTGGTGGGACTACGTGGACGAGATCGCGTCGAAACTGGTCGGGCCGCTGCTCAGGTCGGCGCCCGAGGTCGTGCGGCCGCTGGTGCTGGAGTGGTCGGTCGACGCGGACAGGTGGCGGCGCAGGACGTCGGTGATCTGCCAGCTCGGGTCCAAGGGCGCGACCGACGTCGAACTGCTCACCGCGTGCGTCGACGCGAACGCGGCCGACCCCGACTTCTTCCTGCGCAAGGGGATCGGGTGGGCGCTGCGGGAGTACGCGAAGACCGAGCCGGGCTGGGTGCGGGCGTTCGTCGAGGCCCGGCCGGGGCTGTCGCCGCTGTCACGGCGCGAGGCGCTGAAGCACCTCTGAGGACCGTCAGACGGACCGGTCCTGCAGCTGCCGGAGCCCGATCACCCGCAGCAGGTCGAGCTTCTGCTCGTCCTCCGACCCCGGCTCGGCCGTCATGACCACCATCGTCTGGTCGCCTGGCCCGCCGGTGAAGGTGTCGCAGTCCACGACGACGTCCCCCACCGCGTCGGTGTGCACGGTCTTGCGGCTGCTGCGCAGCTCCCCGACCGTTCCCGCCTTCCAGCGCCGGGCGAAGTCGGGCGACGTCCCGATCAGGCGGTCGACCAGCTCAGGGATCTCCGGGTCGTCCGGGTAGCGGCCGGCCGCGGACCGGATGTGGCCGACGAGGTCGCGGGCGTACGCCTCGTCGTCGTCGGGGGTGTGCGTGATCCGCAGGGTCGGGTCGGTGAAGTACCGCCAGGGGACGTTGCGCTCCAGCCTCGGCTGCCCGGACGGGTCGCCGAACATGGCGGCCCAGAGGGGGTTCCACAGCACCAGTTCGTAGATCGCGGTGTGCACGGCCACGGCCACCGGTGCGTTGCGGAACCGGTCCACCATCCGCTGCGCGCTCGGCGTGACGTCCCTGGGCACGAGTCCGCGGGACGGCACGGCCGCACCGGCGACGCGGAACAGGTGGTCGCGTTCGACGTCGTTCAGGCGCAACGCCCTGGCCAGCGAGGCCAGCAGCTGCGGGGAGGGGTGACGGGCGCGGCCCTGTTCCAGGCGGACGACGTAGTCCACGCTCACCCCGGCGATCAGGGCCAGCTCCTCGCGGCGCAGGCCGGGCGCGCGGCGGTTCAGGCCGGGCGGCAGGCCCGCGTCCTCCGGGCGGACGCGATCCCGCCACGCACGGAGGATCTGCGCGAACTCGTCCATGCCCTCCATGGTGCCCCGGATCCCGGCGGCGCGGGTGGTACTGCCGTTCCCACCGTCGGACAGTGCCTGTCGGCGGGCTCCGCGGCGGTCCACAGTTGCCGCATGACCACCACACTGGTGACCGGGGCCAACAAGGGCCTCGGTCTGGAAACCACCCGTCGCCTGATCGCCGCCGGCCACACCGTCCACGCCGGCATGCGGGACCTGTCCTCGGGAGACGCCGCACGCGAGCTCGGCGCGATCCCGGTCCAGCTCGACGTCACCGACTCCGGCAGCGTCGACAGGGCGATCGCATCACTGCCCGCCCTCGACGTGCTGGTCAACAACGCCGCCGTCGTCGGTCCGTCGTGGACCCTCGACGACCTGGACGTCGAAGCGATGCGCATCGCGTTCGAGACCAACGTCTTCGGCGTCGTCCGGGTCACCCAGGCCGCACTGCCGCTGCTGCGGCGCTCGGCGGGCCCGGTGATCGTCAACGTCGCCTCCGGACTGGGCTTCCCCCGCGCCATGCTGGACCCGGCCGACGACTCCTTCGGCGCGCTCCTGGTCCCCTACCCCAGCTCCAAGGCCGCCGTGATCGCACTGACCGTGCAGTACGCCAAGAACCTGCCGGAGATGCGGGTCAACGCCTCCGACCCCGGCTACACCGCCACCGACCTCAACGCCCACAGCGGCCACCAGACCGTCACCGAGGGCACGGACGCCACGGTCGCCCTGGCGCTACTCGGTCCGGACGGGCCCACCGGCGAGTTCCACAACCGCCACGGCCGGATCGACTACTGAGGAGGACTCCGGTGACGGACCTGCGTGATTGGTACCTGCGGTACGTCGCGGCGCTCGACGCCCACGAGCTGCACAGGATGGACGAGTTCATCGCCGACGAGGTGGTGCTGAACGGTGAGCCGGGGACCAGGGACGACGTCGTCGCCGACATGAGGCGCAGCATCGACGCCGTTCCTGACCTCCACTGGGAGGTGGCGGAACTGCTGTTCGACCGCGGCCGCATCGCCGTGCGCGCCGTCAACACCGGCACCCCGGTGAAGGAGTGGCTGGGCGTCGCTCCGACCGGTGCCTCGTTCGAGATCGTCGAGTACGCGATCTACGAGGTCCGCGACGGCCGGTTCGTGCGGATGACCAACCTGCACGACTCCGCCGACGTGCGACGGCAGCTGACCGCGGTTAGCCGTGCTTCGCGCGGCCCGAGTAGGTGAGCGGGAAGACGAGCTCGGCGCACGCCGCCGGAACGTCCGCGGCGACCTGGACCTTCATGGTCACCTCGACCGCTCCCCCCGCCGGGATCTCCACGATGTCGGTGAGCGGCACGACGGTCAGCACGCCGGCGGGACAGCCCTCGACGCGCTGCTGGGTGGCGTCGAGGGGCTGACCGGGAACGGCGGACAGGCTCTCGACGATGATGCCGACCGGGTTCGGGTTCGACAGCCGCACCTCGCGCCGGCCCTCGGTGCCCGGCGTGAGCTCCACCGGCGCGCCGGAGATGTCGTTGATCTCGAACGGCTTGAGCGGCTGCATGCCCGACTCGCCGCTGCTGACCGAGTACGCCATCGCCGGCAGCTTGGGCTCGGGCCACGTGAGGTGCATGGCGGCCACAACGGCCGCGCCGACCATGAGGATCGTCAGCGACACGGCGATCTCGAGGCGCGGACCCAGACTACGCATGGCGCAACTCTCCAGAGTTGTTGCTCCCAGGCGGTGGGTTCGCCTCTCGCTCCCCACCGGACCGGCGACCAGACTCGCCCGGTGGTTCATCGCTTCGCCCCTCGGCCCAGCGGGCCGCGTCGACAATCTTGGAGAAGCTTCACCTATCGCGCAAGCGTCGGACGGGCGCCGATTTGCCCTTGTGATCAGGGACTTTCGGCATCTTGACAGCTACGCAGGGCTATCACCTGCTGATTTGATTCCGAATCCCGATGGGAGGGGTTCAGCCGATCGAGGGAAATCTTATGGGCAGTTTTGCCTGAGCCGGGCTCGGAGTCCAGCTTCCGGCCACGCGGTGCCCCGCCGACGCCCATCCCCGCACGCGGAAAGGCCCGGGATTCTCGACGAATCCCGGGCCTCACCCGTTCTGCAGATCAGGCGCGCAGTACGGCGCCCAGGCGTTCTCCGGCGGCGGCGACGGCCGCGTCACGGGCCGAGGTCGCCTCCTCCACCGTCAGCGTGCGGTCCGGCGCGCGGAAGCGCAGCGAGTACGCGAGCGACTTCTTGCCCTCGCCCAGCTGCTCACCCTTGTAGACGTCGAACAGGCGGATGTCCTCGAGCAGGTCGCCGGCGGACGCGCCGAGCACCTCGGACACCGACTGCACCGGCACGGACGCGTCCACGACCAGTGCCACGTCCAGCAGCACCGGCGGGTACGGCGACACCACCGGAGCCGGGCGGTGGTCGTCCAGCGGCAGCGCGTCGAGGTCGAGCTCGAACGCCACCGTCCGCTTGGGCAGGCCCAGCGCCTCGACCACCTTCGGGTGCAGCTCACCGGCGTGGCCGACGGGCCAGTCACCCACGCGCAGCTCGGCACAGCGGCCGGGGTGCCACGGCAACAGGTCCGACGCCACGACGCGCAGCGTCACGCCGTAGGCCTGGCCGGCGCGGCGGGCAGCCTCGACGGCGTCCGACCAGTCGGCCGTGCGGCCCTTGCCCCACCAGCCGGGCAGCTCGCGGTGGCCGGTGAGGACACCGGCGACGTGCAGCGGCTGGTGCGGCAGCGCGGCGAGCATCGACGCGACCTCCGCCTCCGTCGGCCGGCGGTCGACGCCGAGCGACGGAACCGGGACCTGCTGCGCACGCGGCAACGTCACCTGGGCGATGTTGTAGAGAGCCAGGTCGCGGGCACCGCGGGCCAGGTTGCGCTGGAGGGTCTCCAGCA
>JASLAV010000066.1 GCA_030146905.1 Lentzea sp.
CTCGATCAGAGCCGCCACCAGGCCGGACGCGTTCGTGGGGCCGAGTGCGGCGCCGAAGTCGCGCAGCTCCTCCTCGCTGTAGCGGACGCGGTCCCGCACGCGTGCCTCGGTGAGCCCGTCCGAGTACAGCAGCAGGGTGTCACCGGGGCGCAGGCGCAGCCGGAGATCGACGAAACGGGCGGCCGGCAGTGCGCCGACCAGCTGCCCGCCGGGTGTGGCGAGCAGCTCGGCGGTGCCGTCGTGGCGGATCAGCAGTGCCGGCGGGTGGCCGCCTCCTGCGAGGACGATGTCGGCCCCGCCGTCGCCCGGCACCAGCACCCCGTGCGTCACCGTGAGGAAGACCGCGGCGTCGGGGTGTTGTTGCTGGATGAGCACGGCGTTGAGGTTCGTCAGCACGGCGGTCGGAGCAGGGTCGTAGACCGCGGCCGCCCGCAGCGTGTACCGGGCCAGCGACGTCACCGCGGCCGCGTCGGCGCCCTTGCCGGACACGTCACCGAGGAAGAAGCTCCAGGACCCGTCGGTGAGCGGGAAGATGTCGTAGAAGTCGCCGCCGACCTCGTCGACGGACGCCGGGTGGTAGTAGGCGGCGATCTCCACACCGGGGATGTCGGGGAGCGTCGGCGGAAGCAGGGCGCGCTGCAGGGCCCTGGCCAGGCGTTGCACGTGGTCGCGTTCGGCTTCGGCTTCCCGCCGGGCGCGCAGCAGTTCCTGTTCGTAGGCGCGGCGGTCGCGCGCGTCGAACACGCTGGTGTGCACCAGCTGCGCGATGCCGTCCGACCCGGTCCTCACGGTCGAGCTCATCAGCACCGGCATCCGGGTGCCGTCCGCGCCGACCAGTTCGAGCGCGATGCCGCCCACCTCGCCGTGCATCCGCAACGTCGGCGCGAGGTGCGTCTCGTGGTAGATCCGGCCACCAGCGGTGAGCAGGTCGGGGAACCTGCGCTTGCCGACCAGGTCGTCGCGCTCGTAGCCGAGCCAGCCCAGCAGCGTCGCGTTGACCTTCGCGATCGTGCCGTCCATCAACGTGGACAGGTACCCGCACGGCGCGTTCTCGTACAGGTCCTCCGCGCTGTCCACCAGCAGCGCGGAGAACGACGACTCCGCACCGGTGCCGCGTTCGTCGCCCTCTGCCCGATGGATCACGGGCGGCTCGCGAACGACAGGATCGCCGACGAGGTGGCTTCCGGGGCGCTGAGCTGCGGGCAGTGCCCGGTGGCGTCGAGCGTCACCAGCTCGCTGCCGGCGATCTGCTCGTGCACGAACCGGCCGACCTCCGGTGGTGCGATCGCGTCGTGAGCGCACTGCACCACGGCGGTGGGAACGGTGACCCCTGCCAGGTCGGCGCGGTTGTCGGACAGGAACGTGGCTCGTGCGAACACGCGTGCGATCTCGGGGTCGGTGCGGCAGAAGCTGTCCTTCAGCTCACCGCCGAGCTCGGGACGGTCGGGGTTGCCCATGATCACCGGCGCCATGGCCGCCGACCAGCCGAGGTAGTTCGAGTCGAGCGAGTCGAGCAGCTCGTCGATGTCCGCGCGGCTGAACCCGCCGCGGTAGTCGCCGTCGTCGAGGTAGCACGGGGACGGGGTGAGCAGCACCAGCTTCGCGAACCGGTCCGGTTCCCGGCCGGCTGCCAGCACCGCGATCATCGCGCTGACCGAGTGCCCGACCAGGACGACGTCGCGCAGGCCGAGCTCCGCGCAGACGTCGAGGACGTCCTGGGCGTACCCGTCGAGGCCGGAGTACCGCTGCTCCGACCAGGCCGTCGTGTCGGATCTCCCCGACCCGACGTAGTCGAACAGCACCACCCTGAACCGCTCCGCCAGCACCGGCGCGACGAGCCGCCACAGGTTCTGGTCGCACCCGAACCCGTGTGCGAGCAGCACGGTGGGGCCGTCGGCACGGCCCATCTCGGTGACGTTGTTGCGGCGCCGTACGTCCATCCCGTCATCTTCCACCACCGGCGCGATTCGCGAAGGACACCGCCGCCCGCCGGCCGCGCGGACGACGGACGTCCTGGTGGCCGATCTGCTCGGCGAATTTCGAACGGGTAGCGTCAGGAGTGCCGCACTGCTGCCAACTCAGTGCGAGCAGGGCGGAGATCACCGTGATTGACATCGGAGAACACGCCCGGTCCCACGTCCTGGACGTCCGGCTGGACCGGGACACCGAGATGGCCGCGCTGCGCCGCCAGGTCGACGCGGCCCTGGCCGACCTGGGCGGCGACCACCGCTACGACGTGCTGCTGGTGGTGTCGGAACTCGTCAGCAACGTGCTCGACCACACGACCGGCCCAGGGCACCTGCGCCTCGCGCGCGTCCGGATCCCCTGCCAGGTCGCCGTCGAGGTGGACGACTCGTCCCCGCTCGCGCCCGTGTGCGGGTCCTCGCGGCTCGGCGGGCGCAGGGGGAGGGGCATGGTGATGGTGAACAGCGTCGCCCACCGCTGGGGCACCGTGCTCCGGTCCGGTGGCGGCAAGATGGTGTACGCGCTGCTCCAGTGCGGCGGGAACGGCCTGGCCGCGAGACTGTGCCCCGGCGTCGGATGACCGGCGGCCGGGTGGCGGCGGCGCGGTTCGTTCGATCGTGACAATCTGCGTCCCCGCGCCACCGCCGTGGTCCAGCCTGCCCACCGTCGTCGGCTGACGACAGGGGCTTCCGACTCCGTCGAGCGGTGTCCAACCGATCTGGCGCGAGCGGTCAGGTCTTGCCGTGGCGTTCCAGCAGCGCGCGCAACGCGGACATCTCGGCGGCCAGCGCCCTGCGTCCCGCGGCGGTGACGCTCACCCAGGTCTTCGGGCGCTTGCCCTCGTACCCCTTCTCGACCACCAGCAGCCCGGCCTCCTCCAGCACCGTGATGTGCCGCGACAGGTTGCCGGCGGTGAGGTTCAGGGTGGACTTCAGGTAGGCGAACTCCACCCTCTTCACCTCCGCCGCGATGGTCAGGATCCCCAGTCGGTGGCGTTGGTGGACGACGTCGTCCAGCGCCGCGGTGGGGTGTTCGCTCATGACGAGGCCCTGCCGGCGGCGAGCGCGGCCAGCCCGCCGAGCACGAGCACGGTCGCGGGCAGGAAGACGTCCTGGACGTTGGCCGGCGCGGCGATGTTCACGCCCGAATTGTCGACGATCAGCACCACGGCCGCGAAGGCGACCGCGATCACCGTGCACATCGCGCTGCGTTCGACCCACGCCAGGGTCAGCAGGCCGACCGCGATCACCGTGAACTGGGCCATGCCTCCCATCCCCAGGTTGACGCCGACGTCGGGCACTTGCAGCAACGACAGCGCCATCGACACCAGGACCAGCCCCAGCGGGACGAACAGCTGCCGGGCGCGCCGTGCCCGGAAAGCGAGCACCGCAAGCCCCAGGAGCACCGCCATGACGACACCGACCACGGGCAGCGTCGGGTAGAAGGGGCTGTACTCGAAGAACAGGCTGGAGCTCAGCGGGATCCCGAGCAGGACGGCGACCGAACCGAACACCGCCACCTGGACGTACGTGCCGGTCGAGGTCTCCACGCCGACGCGCCGGGCTCGCCAGCGGTACCACCAGACCGTGGTGACCAGGCCGACGATCAGGACCGCGAGCCAGTACAGCGAAACAGCGAGCGGGTGCAGCGCCTCGTGCTCCGCCTTCAGCCCCAGGTGCGTCAGCGGGTTGATCCACCAGCCGGGCCCGCCGTCGACGAGGTGGTCGGTCGGGTGGGGATCGGGCTGGGAGAGCGGGATCGCGCCGAACGAGAGGATTCCCAGGAGCAGCAACGGGAACCAGTAGCCGTGCCGGTCGTCGCGGGCGCGCTTGCGCAGTTCGGCCAGTTCGTCGAGCAACGATGCCGGATCGTCTGCCATGTCGTCCAACCCCCCTTGTTGTGCAATGAGGTTTGCATCGCAAACCAGAAGTTGTCAACAGGGGGAGTGCTCGGCAGCGTGTCCACTGTGGAGCCTTTTGGGCTGGGAGGGCACTGCCGCGGCTACGCGCCGGCTTCGCCGGGAACGGTCACTTCGCCCGCCGGGCCGACGACCGCCGATCACGCGACGCGCGCAGGTAGCCCATGACGAGGGACTCCAGGTCGGGTTCCGCGTCCGCCCAGCCGCGGGGCGCCTGCTCGGCGTCGCGCAGCAGCAGGGTGGCCTGGCGCTGGGTGCGGGTCGCGCTGACGAGCGTGCCCTCCACAGTGGACTCGTCGTCCACCGGGCCGACGAGGATCCTGTGCCGTGCGAGGACTTCCTCGATGTCGCCGTCGACCTGGACCCTGCCCTCGTCGATCAGCAGGAGGTGGTCGCACACCTCGCGCAGGTCGCTGAGCAGGTGCGAGGACATGACCACCGTGGTGCCGCGGTCGGCCACCTCGGTCATGATGATCCGCAGCGTCTCGTCGCGGGCCAGCGGGTCCAGGTCGGACAGCGGTTCGTCCAGCAGCAGCAGCCGGGGCAGGCGGCCCAGCGCCACGGCCAGTGCCACCTGGGTCACGGCGCCGGCGGACAGGGTGCCGATCTTCGCCTCCACGTCGACGCCGGCCAGCAGCCCGAGCACCTCGTGGACCCTGTCGGCGGACCAGCGGTCGTTCCAGGCGGCGCAGACGCGCACCAGTTCGCGCACCGTGAGATCGCGGTACAGCGGCCGGTCCTGCGCCAGGAACGAGATGTCGGGGTGGATGCGGCCGCGCAGTGGCGTGCCGAAGGCCTTCAGCTCACCGGTCGTCGGGCGCACCAGGCCCGCGGCCATGCGCAGCAGGGTGCTCTTGCCCGCGCCGTTCGGGCCCACCAGGGCGACGATCTTGCCCTCGGGAACGGTGAAGCTGCAGTCGCGGACCGCCCAGTTGCGGCGGTACCGCTTGCCGACGGCCGTGGCGGCGAGAGGTGTCATGATCGTTCCTCGACGGGGTAGTGCTCGTCGCGGACCGCGGAGTACAGGGCGTCGACGTCCTCGACGACGAGGCCGTTCTCCTGCGCGCGGCCCATCCAGCCTGCCAGTTCCTGCCGCAGCGGTGCGTCGTCGCCGATGGTCGCCTCCGAGGACAGCGACTTGGTCACGAAGGTGCCCAGCCCCCTGCGGCCCTCCGCCAGTCCTTCTCGTTCCAGTTCGCGGTACGCCTTGAGCACGGTGTTGGGGTTGACGGCGGTCGCCTCCACCACTTCCCGCGCTGAGGGCAGCCGGTCACCGGGGGCCAGCAGTCCCAGCCGCATGGCCTGCTTGACCTGCTGGACGATCTGCACGTACGTGGAGACCCCGGAGCGCCGGTCGATCCGGAACTCGATCACATCGGTCAGCATAGGTGTTCCCCGCGCCAGGGCCTCCACAACGTTCAGCTCTGCCGGCGCAGCGCCCAGACGGTGCCCGCCAGCAGCAGGATCGCGAACCCTCCGAAGACCGCCGCGTCGTAGACGTGCGCGAGCCACGCGCTGTTCTCGGGAAGAACGACGAAGTACCTGTTCATGAGGCCGGACTCCTGCACGCACGCCAGGAAGTCGCTCCGCGTGTTCGGCTCTCCCGACGGCGTCGCCCAACACGCCTCTGTCACGGCCGTGGCCCTGTCGCGGGGTACCTCCTGTCCCGCGGCGTCGAGCCAGCCCGAGCCGACCTGCAGGCCGTCGAAGCCGGACACGTCCCCGTTCCAGCCGGCCACCATCTCCCTGCGTTCGGTCGGCACGAGGCGGTTCACCATCCCGGACAAAGCGAAGCGCACGACGACGAACACGCCGACCACCGAGGTCATCGCCACCAGAGTGCGGCGGGACACCACGCCGATGAAGGCGCCGACCGCGAAGGCGAAGAGCGTGTAAGCGACCGGCGAGACGTGGTCGATGCCGAAGTTGACGGGGTGCCAAGAGCCGTTCGCCCTCGGTCCGAACGCGCCGGCCGCACTCAGCCACCACCAGACCAGGTACTGGAACCCGGCCACCACGACCAGGGCGGGCACCAG
>JASLAV010000075.1 GCA_030146905.1 Lentzea sp.
ACCTTCCGCGCGCCCGACGGGACCAGTGCCGGGATGGGGTGCGCGGTGACCGACCAGGCAGGAACGCGGTTGTGACACCATCACGGCGATAGACCGCTCTCCCGGGAAACGAGCCTGATGATCGACGTGTTGCCGACGGTCCTGACCGTCCTCGCGCTGGCCGGCGCCGTGTGGTCGGTGGTGCTGATCGTGCTGAACCAGCCGCTGCTGCCGTTCACGAAGGCCAAGCGCGGCCTGCTGGCCCTGCTGGCGGTGCTCGAGACGGGGCTGTTCGTCCAGGCCGTCATCGGCCTGGGGCAGATCACGGCCAGGGAGATCGACCGGCTGTCGTTCGCCGGTTACCTGATCGGGGCCGTCCTGATCATCCCGGTCGCGGTGGTGTGGGCGGCGGGTGAGCGCACCCGGTGGAGCGGCGGCGTCCTGGCGGTGGGGTGCCTGAGCATCCCCGTCATGGTCCTGCGCCTCGGACAGATCTGGGCCGCCCATGCGTGACGCGGCGATCCGCCGGGGACCAGGGCGGATGCTGATCACCGTCTACGGCATCTTCGCCCTGGCCGCGACCTCCCGGTCAGCCGTGCAGCTCGTGACGCGGTTCGACCAGGCACCGGTCGCCTACCTGCTGTCGGCGTTCGCGGCCGTGGTGTACGTGCTGGCGACGATCACCCTCGCGCTCAACTCACGCCGCGTGGCGCTCGCCGCGTGCGCCGTCGAGCTGGTCGGCGTGGTTTCGGTCGGGCTGGTCAGCCTCGTCGTGCCGGAGGCGTTCCCGGACGCGACCGTGTGGTCGTCGTTCGGCATCGGCTACGGGTTCATCCCCCTGGTCCTGCCGGTGCTGGGCCTGCTGTGGCTGCGCAAGACGGCGTGACGGCCGAGTTCTGGGACGCGCAGGCGTCGACGTTCGACGACGAGCCGGACCACGGGCTGCGGGACCGCCGGGTGCGGGACGCCTGGGCGGCGCTGCTCCTCCCGCTCATGCCGGAGCCCGGTGCCCGCGTCGCCGACCTGGGGTGCGGAACCGGCAGCCTCGCCGTTCTCCTCGCCGCGGCCGGGTACGAGGTGAGCGGCCTGGACCTCTCCACGCGGATGGTCGGCGCCGCGGCGGCCAAGGCCGCTTCCACCGGCGTCGCGGTGGACCTGACGACGGGCGATGCCGCTCATCCTCCGTACGCGGAGGCGTCGTTCGACGTGGTGATGGCGCGGCACGTGTTGTGGGCGCTACCGGATCCGGCGGCTGCGCTGGAGCGTTGGGTGCGGTTGCTGCGGCCGGACGGTGTGCTGGTGCTCGTCGAGGGCCGTTGGTCGACCGGCTCGGGCCTCACGTCGGCCGAGGCGCGTGACTTGGTCCTGCGCGTGCGGGACGAGGCCGTGGTCACCCCGCTCGACGACGAGGCGTTGTGGGGACGGCGGATCGACGACGAGCGGTACCTGCTCCTCAGCCGGCGTTAGGCAGCAACCTCGGCACGGCCCTGACGTACACGACCATGCCCACCACCTCGACCAGCGTCTGCGTCACCACGACCACGGCGGCGAGGTCGCCGGGCATCGCCAGCGCGAGCGGCAGCACGACGAGCGAGTTGCGGGTGGCGCCGGTGAACACGATCGCGCGGCCTTCCGGCACGGTCAGGCGGAACGCCTTCGCGACGCCCAGCCCGAGGAACGCCATGACCACCAGGAAGGCCACGTAGAACGGCACGACGCCGGCCACCTGTGACCAGTCGCCGAGCTTCGGCACCTGGGACGCCACCACGGCGAACAGGGTCACGGCCATCAACGGCACCATCGTCGGGCCCATCGCCTCGGCGAACCTCGTGCCCTGGGTGAGCCACGCCAGGGTCAGCGGGATCACGATCAGCACCAGGAACGCCTTGACGAACGGCCAGGGTTCGGCCACCGCGGCGAGGCCGGAGCCGAGGAACAGCAGCAGGTAGACGGGCAGCAGGACCATCTGCGCGAGCAGCAGCAGGGGTGTGGCGGCGAGCAGGCGCCGGTTGTCGCCGCCCGCCAGCCCGCTGAAGACGATCACGTAGTCGACGCACGGGGTCAGCAGGACCAGCAGGACGCCCAGTCGCACGGCCTGGTCGGCGGGCAGGAACGCGAACATCGCCGCAACCACCAGCGGCACCACCGCGAAGTTCACCACCAGCGCGGCCGCGAGGAAACGGCCCGCCCTCAGGGAGCGGCCCAGCTCGGCCACCGGCACCTGGAGGAAGGTGACGTAGAGCAGGACGGCGAGCACCGGGTTGATCGCGTGTTCCAGCCACGGGCTTGCCGACGGCGCCGCCCAGCCCGCCGCCGCACCGGCCGCCAGCGCGCCGAGGTAGACGGCGACCTGGTTGCGTTCCACGCCCGCGACGAAGCCCGGCACCGGCACCTCCCGATCAGATGATCAGGACGATATCCGGCACCCCGCCGCGCGGCTCACCACGGCACGTCCAGGTACTCGGTGCTCGCGTCGGCGAGCCAGGCCGCGAGGTACTCGGCGAACGACGACCGCACCAGCACCGTGAACCGGTCGTCACCGTTCACCTGCAGGACGATCCCCGTCCTGGCGAGCAGCGTCTGCACGCAAGTGCCGGCGGGAGCCGAAGACGGGTGCAGGTCCACGGAACATCCGTGGGCCAGCACGTCCCTGGCGTGCGGCCCTTCCAGGGCCACCGTCGTGCGTTGAGCCGAAGTGTCCACAACGGACCCCCGGGAACCGCCGAGCGCGCCACGCACCACCTCCTCGATCTCCACCCGCGGGCCGGGCGGTGCCACGACCAGGAACTCGTCCGGTCCGAGCCACAGCGCCTCGACGTCGCCGAACCGCCCGGAGCCGGAGGTGAAGGTGCACGGGACGGAGGGGAACCGGACTCCCAGCGACGACCCCGTCTCCTCGATGACGGAGGGGTCCGACGCGCGCACCGTGAGCTGGGTGCGGAAGGGCCGCTCCATCGCGGTCAACGCGGGCGCGAGCGCGGCCAGCCGGTCGGTCCACGCGGCCAGCGGGCTGGTCGGGTCACCCGTCACGGCGAGTTCCCTCCTTGTCGTACAGAACGGACTCGGTGACGGTGACCGGCACGAGCGCGTCGCCGATCGGCACGTGGAGCGTCTCGCCGATGCGCTCGTGCCCCGACCGCACGAGGGCCAGCGCGAACGTGCGGCCGAGTGCGGCGCTCGAGTAGCTGGACGTGACGTGGCCGAGCGTGCGGACCGGGGGTTCGGGCAGCCGGTCGGTCTCGACGATCTGCGATCCCTCCGGGAGGAGCACGGAAGGGTCGACGGGCAACAGACCGACCAGCTGTTTGCGGTCCTTTCGGTTGTTCTCCGCGCGGGCGAACGACCGTTTGCCGATGAAGTCCGGCTTCTTCTTCGACACGGCCCAGGACAGGCCGAGGTCCTGCGGTGTGACCGTCGCGTCGGTCTCCTGGCCGATGATCGGATAGCCCTTCTCGGCACGCAGCACGTGCATCGTCTCGGTGCCGTACGGCGTGATCCCGTACTCCTCGCCCGCCGCCATCAGCGCCTCCCAGACGGTGATGCCGTGCCAGGCGGTCACGTTGATCTCGTAGGCCAGCTCGCCGGAGAAGCTGATCCGGCACACCCGCGCGGGGACGCCGGCCACGACGGCGTCGTGCCACGTCATGAACTCGAACGCCTCGTCGCCGACGTCGAGTGACGGCGCTACGGCGGCCAGGACGTCCCTGGATCGGGGGCCTGCCAACGGAATCGTGGCCCAGTGGTCGGTGACGGAGGTGCAGCGCACGTCGAGGTGCGGCCACTCCGTCTGCAGCCACTCCTCCATCCAGTCGAGGATCTTCGCCGCGTTGCCGGTGGTCGTGGTGACGAGGTAGCGCTCCTCGCCGATCCGGATCACCGTGCCGTCGTCGATCACCATCCCGTCGACACCGCACATGACGCCGTAGCGGATCCGGCCGACCTTCAGCGTGCTCATCATGCCGGTGTAGAGCATGTCCAGGAACTTCCCGGCGTCACCGCCCTGCACGTCGATCTTGCCGAGCGTCGAGCCGTCCATCATGCCGACGCTCTGGCGCACGGCACGGCATTCGCGCAGCACCGCCGTGTGCAGGTCCTCGCCCGGCTTCGGGTAGTACCAGGGCCGTTTCCACTGGCCGACGTTCTCGAACAGCGCCCCGTGCGCGACGTGCCACGGG
>JASLAV010000104.1 GCA_030146905.1 Lentzea sp.
TCTGCAGGTAAGACTCCGGCGTGCCGAGCCAGCGTTCTACATCGGTGACCCCGGCGTCCGTGATCGCGTACCGCTTGCGCTCCGGCCCGTCGCCGGCCTCCACGCCCGCCTCGGTGACCAAGCCGTTCTTCAGCAGTCTCGACAGGAAGGCCTGTCGGATCCGGCCATGGCGACTCGGGACCCGTCCACAGGCCATGAAAGCTGGGGCGTGTACCGGGCAGAGCGACACCGACGACCGTTCTGGCATGAAGCCGCGATCCGCGGGCGGATCGCGCGGAAGACCAAGCACGCGCCGCCACGGCGCCTCCGTCACCTCGAAGAGGACGAAGGCGAATTTTCACAATCTCGACTTCCTTTCCCTTGTGGTGGAGGTGGCCGCGGTGACCGGGTGTCAGCGAAGAGCCGCGGCGGCTTGAGCGACCAGCCAGCTTTCCGATCGCTCGTAGGTCCAGCCGTTGTCATCGTGCAAGGTGAAGTAACCGGAATATCCGAAGTAGAACCAGAGGATGTCGCTCGCCTCCGCGACCGTCGTTCCCTCGCGCAGGCCGCCGACGTCGCGGAGCCGGGTGGCGACGGTTTCGATGGCATCGCGGTAGCGCGTCGTGGCCACGCGCAGGCTCTCGGCGACCTCGGGGTTGTGCGGCGCAGTCGACAGCACCAGCCGAATGATGTCTCCGTATGTCTCACGCATGGACCTGACCACGGCTGCGGTGTGCCGCAGTACCTCGTCCGGGTCGATGAGGGTCTCGATCCGAGAGAGGGCCTGCGCCACGACCGGCGCTTGGCTCCACAGGTCGACCAGCGTCCGGATCAAGCCCTGTTTGCCGCCGGTCACCGCGTACACCGTGGCCGGTGCGACGCGGGCCTCCGCCGCGATGTCATCGATCTTCGTCGCGAAGAACCCGTTACGAGCGAAGAGCAGACGCGCTGCGTCGGTGATGGCGGTGCGGGTGGCTGCGGCGTACTCGGCGCGGCGGCCTCTCAGAAGCTCGCTCATGACAACCCCATCATAGCCCAGGTTCACTCGTCAGAGTTTAACTCTGATGAGCAGACAGCTACTCTGGTGACGTGTTGACATCCGGAGCGGAATACGAAGCAGCCGTGTCGATCTGGAACGGTGCCGTGACCAGCCGTCCGCTTGCCGTCCTTCGATGTGCCGACTCCGCTGATGTCCAGAACGGGGTTCGGACCGCCCGGGAGAAGGGTCTCCCGCTGTCGGTCCGCGGCGGCGGGCACGACTGGGCCGGTCGCGCGCTGGCTGACGGCGGACTGACTCTCGACCTGAGCCCGATGCGACAGGTGAGCGTCGACCCAGCCACCGCGGTCGCCACCGTGGCGGGCGGCGCCACCGCGGCCGACGTGGCGGCGGCCGCACAGCGGGTCGGCTTGGTCGCGGTGACCGGAACGGCCGGTTCGGTCGGTATGGCCGGCCTGACGCTCGGCGGTGGTTACGGGCCGCTGAGCGGCCGGTTCGGTCTCGCCGCCGACAACCTGCTGTCGGCCGACGTGGTGCTCGCCGACGGCACGCTGATCACCGCCGACGACGAGCGCCACCCGGAGTTGTTCTGGGCGCTGCGCGGCGGCGGAGGCAACTTCGGCGTGGTCACCACGATGCGGATCCGGCTGCACGCGGTGCCGGCGATCCTGGCCGGGATGATCATGTACCGGTTCGACGCTCTGCCGGAATTGGAGGAGTCGCTGTTGCGCGGGCCGGACGAGCTGACCGTGCAAGCCGGCTTCATCACCACCCCGGCCGGTGAGCCGGCGCTGTTCGCCGCACCGACCTGGTGCGGCGATCCCGAGGCGGGAACCCTGGTGCTGCGGCGGCTCACCGAACTGGGCGAGCCGCTGGCGGCGCAGGTCGGGCCGACCACGATGGTCGATCAGCTCGCACAGATCGACGCGATGTTCCCGGCCGGTCGCCACGTTGAGATCGCGACGCGGACAGTCACCGGACTCGACCGCACCGTTCAGGAGACCTTGCTCGACGCCGCCAGTGCCAAGACCTCGCCGCTGTCCGCGATCTCGCTGCACAGCCTCCACGGGGCAGCCGCTCGCGTGCCTGCCGACGCCACCGCGTTCCGCAACCGGACGCCGCACCTGATGGTCGAGACCATCGCGGTCTGGGAACCAGGGGACGCCGGTGAAAACCGGCACCGGGTCTGGGTGCGGGGAACCGACCGCCTTCCGGGCGGCTACCCCAATCTGCTCGGGCCGGAGGACACGGAGCGCACCGCCACCGTCTTCGGGGCGAACACCGAGCGACTGCTCGCCGCCAAGCAGAGGTACGACCCTGAACTCGTGTTCCACGCCCCGGGCAGGCTCTGACTGCCGGTATCCGCGACACCACCGCCTGCGCGACGGGTGGCTTCGGCGGCTCCCGTCGCGGTCACGATCAGGTGCAAGCGCTGGTGAGGCCCACCGCGGCAACGCTTGCCCCGCGTTGCCGCGGTGGGCGGCATTGCGCCGAAGAGAGGCCGTTGACGGAGGAGTGAAATGGCCTGGAGCACCCGTGAGATCAGTCAACTCGCCGGCACCACACTGCGAGCGGTACGCCACTACCACGACATCGGCCTGCTGGCGGAACCACAGCGGCATCCCAACGGCTACAAGCAGTACGGGGTGGCTCACCTTGTCCGGATACTGCGCATCAAGCGCCTGACGGACCTGGGGTTCTCGTTGTCCCAGATCGCGACCATGGATGACACCGACGACCAGCCGGTGGAGGCCCTGCGCACCCTTGACGCCGAACTCGCGGCCACCATCGAACGTCTCCAACGCGCTCGCGTCGAACTCGGCATCATCCTGCGGCAGCCGACGCCGGCCGAACTGCCACCCGGCTTCGCGGCCTCCGACGTCGTGGCGAAGATGCCGCACCCGGACCGCTCATTCATCGTCGTGCTGAACCAGGTCCTCGGAACGGAGACCATGCAGGCCTGGGCGGACATGCTGCGTGAGCCCGTCACCGACCCGGTCGCCGGACGGTTCGACACGCTTTCCGCGGACGCCGATGAGCAGACCCGCGCCGCGGTAGCCCGGGACCTGGTCCCCTACGTACGCACGCTGTACGCGAAGCATCCCGAAGTGAAGATCACGAACGCCGGCACCCGGCACAGTGCGCGCTACGTCGAGCAGGTCGTCGGCAAGGCCCTGACGGAGCTCTACAACAGCGCGCAGCTGGACGTTCTCCGGCGCGTCAACCAACTGCTCTCCGACCCGCGCGATCACCCAGCCCAGTGATCCGGGGTGTGGTTGCCCGGTGACCGGGAGGGCCCGCCGTGGGTGCCCGGTCACCGGCGAAACGCTGCAGAATTCGGACGCACAACATGCCGAAGCAGCCACTTGAGCCGACGGGGACTGCTGCACGAGCAGGTGTGACCTGCCCCACCGCAAGGGTTCCAGTGTTGGTGGGAGTCAACCTGCCGAGGGCGGCTCCGACTCGGCACACCGAGCCGGACAGGCCGTGGCGAGCGAGCGCACGGACGAATCTCCGGCATCGGAACTGCGATCCGCGGTAGGTGTGCACCACGCAGCCGACGACCTCGTCACGCCTCGCGACGGCGTTGGTGAACGCGGCGAGGCGGGACTTCATCCCGGAGTCGACGGAATAGCCCACGATCCGGTTGGAACAGACGTCCTTGACCACAGACACAGCTTTCCTTCTGTGGTGCGGTGTTCGGTGATGTCGGCCAGCCACAGCCGGTGCGGCCTCGTCTGACTGGGAAGGACGATCGTGGGCGCACTCGGCAGAGTGCGCCCACGACGCCCATATCGGCTCAGTTCAGCGCTGTGGAGTTCACAGCTTCGCGTTGTGCTCCTTCAGATCGCTGAGGAAGCCTTCATTCTTCTCCTGACCGTGCTCGTCCGCCCCGAGCTCCTTCCAGAGCTCGTGGACCAGGTGCATCATCGAACCTGTGGCAACCGCCTTGCCCCCCACCGTGACTTGGCCACCGGGCGCGGCGACCTCCTCGAAGTTCTTGATCCACTGGCTGATCTTGGCGGCCTCTTCCGGCGTCTTGCCGAACTTCGTGGTGAGCACTTCGTCCAAGCGCTGCTTGCCGAACTTGTTCAGGTCGTCGGCGTGGACCTTGGTCTCCGCCCAGGAGAACGGAGGCTTCTTGCCACCCCCGCCGGGAGCGTTCGCACCGGGCGGCTTGGGGGCCGCGTCGTCCGGCTTGGGCGGCGTGCCCGGAGCGTCCGAGCCGGGCGGCTTCACCGAGGGAGGCGCCGGCGTGTCCGGCGGCTTCACCGAGGGAGGCGCCGGCGTGTCCGGCGGCTTCACTGCGGGCGGCGACGGAGGCGCCGGCGTGTCCGGCGGCTTGACCGCCGGCGGCGTCTCCGGGGGCTTCACGCCCGCCGTGCCCGTGGTGTCGCCAGGCGGCTTCTGGACAGGAGGCGGCTCCGGCGTGTCGCCCTTGCCGCCCGTACCGCCACCGGGAACCTCCGGTGGCTTCTGGACAGGAGGTACGTCGCCCGCCGGTGGCTTACCTCCGCCGCCACCTGGGCCACCGGGAACCTCAGGCGTCTTCTGGACGGTCGGTGCGTCACCGGCGGGAGGCTTGCCACCACCGCCACCGGCACCGCCACCGCCGTTGATCGTCGGGGTGTCGCCCGGAGGCTTGACCGGCGGCGGCGAGGCGGCCGACGAGGCACCGCCCTTGCCGAAGCGGGCCGCGTCGTCACCCATCTTCGCCAGTGCCGTGC
>JASLAV010000137.1 GCA_030146905.1 Lentzea sp.
CACTCTCGTACTGGAACGACAAGGCGTAGACGAGTTCCACGCCGAGCCCGGTGCCGAGTTCGACCGGCGCGAGCAGCGTGTGGTGGGCACGCGGCCGACCGGTGAGAGCGAGTTGGGTGGGAAGATCGCCGAGCCACGCAGGCCCGGATACCGCGCAGGCGCCCACGTTGTCCGGTTCGCTGAGGTCGTACTGCTCAAGTTCACACCACCACTGGCGCCGTGACCTGCAGCGCAACGAGCCACAGCACCAGAAGCACGGTGACCGCCATCGCCAGCACGAGTAGGCCCATTGCGACCTTCCTGCCGATGACGATCGAGCGCGGGACCTGGTCGCTCATGCCCTGTCCTTCCTGTTCAACAGCCACAGCACCGGCGAGGCGGGGTCGTCGTTGACGACTGATCCGTGCGCCGAAACCTGGCGTGCGTCCTGATAGCTGACGACGAAGTACGACACCAGGGCGAAGTGGTTGTCCAAAGAGGACACAAGATCACGCTGGCCCGCGTTGGTGAGCCAGTTCCGCACGGCCTCCGAACCTGCGCTGCCACGGTAGGGGTGATCCGCGCCTGACTTGTCGAGCAACCCGTCGGCCTTCGTCAGCACCACCGCGACGGGAATCGTGATCCGGTTCGCCCTGCGGGAGAACCCCTTCTCGCGCAACGCCTCCACGAACCGTTCCAGCACCTCCTTGGGCGCGGTGTTGGACGCGTGCACCGTGCCGAGCACCGCACGATCGGTCTCGGAACGCACCTGGCGCAACGAGAACGGGTCGACGATGAACACGATGCCCTTGGTGAACCGCAGGAACTGGGCGTCGGCGAGCTGATCCGCTCTCTCCACGACCTCTCCTGCGGGGTCATAGAGGTACAGCAGCCGTCGCGCGCGGCCCTGGCCGACGTACACGTTGTACGCGCGTGGCCGTTTGGTGATCGTCTTCGCCGCGCGATGGGGATCGGTGTGCACGCCGAGCTGGACGTTGGTCTCAAAACCCTGTTTCGCGCTCTCATCGGCGAACTCGAACCCGTTGTCCATCAGCATCAAACGGGAGACCGCAGTGTGCATGAACACCGACTTGCCCGCGCTGGGACCCGCGATCACCGGGATGTGCACAGTGGGCGCGGCGAAGCCCTTGATCGGCAGCATGCTCTGGCAGTTCGGGCACTGGCCGCGCAGTTTCGCTTTGCCGAGCATCAGCAGCGTCGGCAGCGCCGTGTGGCACCGGCACGTCCTGTGCAGCACACCCTGCGTGCCGGGCACGAGTCCGCGATGGGCGGCGTCGCAGTTCGGACACCGGTATATGGGGCGGGTCACTTTGTCGTTGCAGTTCGGGCATTCCAGGGTGATGCCGCGAACGAACAGCACGGCGAGCTCCAACATTCGCGTGGTTCCCGCCGTGAGCAGAGCTCCGAGCACAACGGCGAGCAACAGCACGAGGAAGATCGCCGAGGCGACACCGACGAACGTCACCGCAGCGACCGCACCCAGCACCAGGCCGCCGGTCGTCGCCACCGCGGTCGGTACGGTCACAGCCTTCGGCAGGGTCGAGTACTTGAGCTTTTCCCACACGCGATCGTTGAACGAAGGCGTTATGACCCCGGTGGGCTCGCTCCGCCGACCGATGACGATCTTTGCCCACACCTGCTCGAACGTCTTGATGAGCACCGTGCGGTAGTCCAGCAGCACCGGGCCGGCGTAATAGCTGCGGTACGCCGGATCAGGACCTCGCTCCGACTCCGGTGCCGGCCCGATCCGCAGATGGGTGGTCGGACCGTGCGGCGTGAATCCCGCGAGCGCGGCCGTCACGTACTCGACGGCGCCGACGACGAACGCGAAGACCGTCGCGATCGCGAGCGCCCCGCCCAGGACGTACGGACCGACGGTGCAGGCGATCGCGACGGCCACGACGAAAAGAATCAGGTACCCCATCAACGCCTCCGCAGTCCGAGAAGGCCGAGCACACCCCGCCGCTCGTGGGACGCCCGCCACCCCTGCCACCACTTGGCCCAGCCGCCCCGCGGAGCGTTGATGCCAAGGCTGTCCGCAGTGGGCTTGAGCGCCTCGCCGATCTTGTCGAGATGCCGGCGCCTGCGGGTTCGCAACGCCTCGGGCAGCGCCTCCTCGATGAGAGTGCGCCGCATCCTGTCGTTGTCGATCGTGCGCCATGCGACAACGATTGCCGCGATCTGCTGGGGTGGTGCGGTGACGAGGTCGGTTCGCACGGCAACGCGGTACGCGGGCAGGAACTTCTCGGCATGGTCGTCCAGCACGAGCTGCAACAATGCGCTTTGCAGCACGGGATCCGCGCGTAGCACGAACGACGCGATGCTCGCGACCAGCCGATCGCGGATGTCACCCGGCACCGTTTTCGCCATCTCGAGTCCGGAGAGCACTACCCGGTCAGACGCGTTGTTCGGTGCGGTGGTGCGGAAGAGGGTGATCTTGGCGGCCGCACGCAACGCGTCGCGGTCGCCTGACGGCAACTCGTGCACCACCTGGGACCGCAGCACCGCCTCCACGAGCCGCAGTTCCTTCTCACCCAACTCCGCTCCACCGACAGCACGCAAAGCTTGCTGGGCGATGCGTTTGCCGAGACCTGTCTCCGCGAGCGTCGTGACGGACGCGACGGCCAGCAGCCGCGTCGAGTCCTCGGTGGACAGCTCGCCCGGCCACAGCACCGAGCCGAAGTGGCGCCAGCTGAGGCCGGGCACTCGTGCGGCTTCGCAGAGCACCCCGACCGGGTCCTTTCTGCCGCCGCGCGCCAGCACGAGGTCGGTCAGCAGGAGCCGCTGGCCTCTCGCCCCACGTGCGAGCAGCTCTGCTGCGGGCACTGAGAAGGAGGTTGCAAGCCTGGTTAGCTCCCTGGGGTCCGAGAGCCGCCGGTCGAGCACGTCGAGCAACGCGGTGAGCAGGTCCCGGTGTTCGTTCAGCCGATGCAGCAGCACGTCGTTGCCGGACAACGCGGGCAGCACGATGTTCTCGGCGACGTCCTCGAGGTCCGCACGGTCGAGCTTCGGTAGCCACACCTGCTCGCTGGAGCCGAGCGCCGCGATGAAGTACGTCCCGTACAACGATGTCGGGACGGGCTCGCCCTGGTGGGCCGCCGTGCGCAGGAGCTCCGACCAGCGCGGTAGGTCGGCGGGTCCGCCGTGGTCCTGCACGTGGTCCGCGATGCGTTGCCACGTCTGCGCGGACAGGCAGCGCGGCATTCGGTCCACCGCGAGACCGACCGCGGCGGGCAGGTTGCCGGCCTCTCCCGTCGGTAGGCCGAACTGGAATTCCAGCAATGTCGCGAGCGGGTCCAGTTCTGTGATGGTCAGCGCGGGATTCGCCTGTTCGGCGAGCGCCAGTGCCTGTACGGCTTCGCCCGTCTCCCAAAGACTTCGCATCACGGACGCATATGGCGTAACGCCGTCGTTCGTCCTGGCCGGCTCAGTCAGGTCGATTGTCGTGAAGTTGCCGTACGGAGGTAGTCTCACGTCTGGTGTCGTGCACGCGAGCAGGACGTCGGTCTCTTCTGGCCGCGACGTGTAGGTGACGAACGAGACCCGCGCGGCGAGCGCACGCGGCAGTGAGCGACACACGACGGCAAGCCAGCGCGCTGCTGACTCGTCGTCCGGCACGACCAGCACCACCCGGCCTCGTCCGTCGGTGAGCACTCGCTGCACAGCGCTGAGCAGGTGAGCGAGTTTGTCCCCATCGACGGGAAACCGTTGATCGTCATGGGTGTGCAACGCAGTCACCTCTGCTAATGAGGTGTTCGCGCCACGAGTGTGAGTCCACACAGGACTACGCCACAGGTCGATCGGCAGCATCGAACCGAGCTCGAGTTCGGCGTCGTCGAGCAACAGGGCGTGGGCGAAGTAGTTGCCCATCCGGCCGGTGAAGTCCGCACCGACGTACTTGCTCTGGAACAGCACGGCACCTCGACCGGAGGTGGCGTAGCCGAACGCGACGGGAAACTCGCCGGGATCGCCGGCGCGCGCGGCGAAACCAGGACCCGGCTCGTAGGCGCTCGCGCGGATTGCGAGCTCCACCAGCGGCTTCGGTGCACCCGGTGTGACGGCGGCGACCTGGAACCCCTGGATCCCCTCGATGCCGTCCTCGCACGAGGTGTAGTGCAGTTGGCGGACGGTCATCGCTTTCCCCTCGACTTGATCGCGCCGAACCTGGCGAGCAACCACAACATCGGGTCCTCCAGGCGATAGGGATGCACGCCCTCGGGTGACAGCTGTGTGCCGTTGACGGGTGGCGCACCCAACGCGGACATCCCGAAGTATCGGTAGTTCTGGAACGTGTTCGCGATCGTCCGGTCGAACGCGGGGTCGTACCAGCGGTCGAGCCAGCCGCGGACCTCTTCGTGCACGTCGAGACCGTCGGCTTCGTCGTAGACACCGTCGTGCCGGGAAGGCCGACGCAACGGCGAGTGCGGGTCGAGCGTGTCGCGCAGCACGTCGAGCTTGGTCAGGGCGATCGCGAGCGGTGTGCGCAGCCTCGCGTTCGCCCGGCCGCGACTCCGTTCCCGCAACAGCTCGCCGAGCCGGTTGACGACGTGGAGCTGTTCGGTGAAACGAGTTTTCGAACCCGTCGCGCCGATCAGTTCCCTGACCTTGGGCATTTGCACGGGGTCGAGCAGCAGGATGATCCCCTCGGCCGCGTCGAGGTAGCCGATCAGCTGGTCCATCGCCTGTGCGCGGGCGACGTCCTCCCCTGCTGTGTCGTAGAAGACCGTGACCACCGGCTCGATACGGGTCGATCCGAAAAAGCCAGACTTGGGGAACCGCAAGCTGAATATGAGCGGTTCGGGCGTGGAGACGCGCGCGGACGCTGTCTGCCGGAGCGGTCGCCCCTCCTCGAACAGCGGTGTCTCGAAGTCACGCTGGTAGCGGATGCGCGACCCGTCGCCGAGCAGGTCGAGCGACATGCCGGTGAACCGCTCGTTGACCTGACCTCGCTGGAACTCGTGCACCAGCACGCCGACCCAGGTGCTCTTGCCCGAGTCGGCCGAACCAATCACCGCGATGTTGCGGCCGCCGCAGTCGAGGTACTCGCGCAACAGGTCGTGTCCACACTGCGGGCACGTGCGCCGTGCCTGCGGCAGTTCGCCGTGTGGGCACCGGCTCTTCTTGAGCTGCCGTTCGGGGAACGGCTCACCCCTGTGTTCGCAGCGCTCACCGCACCGCATGTGCAGGTCCGAGCGGCGGTGCTGGGTCCAGCAGTTCGGGCATTTCACGGTGAGCCTCACACGGTGAGCCGATCGGGACGGGACGGGACCAGGACGACACGCTTGTCGGCGGAGAACGCACGCAGGTGCACCGGTTTGCGCAGGTGCACCGGGATCTGGAACTCGGCGCTCACCGGAGACGGCCCGCCGTCCACGCGCAGCAACACCTCGCCGTCACCCGCGTCCAGCGGCCGCACACCGGACTTGGCGACCAGCACCACTGGCGGTACCTCCTGTTCGCTCGCGATCACGAGCCGTCGTCTGCGTCGCGAGAACCGGGAGACGGACTCGACGGTGTAGTTCGCGGTTCCGCTCGCGGATCCCTTGCGCAGCAGAAGCGGGCCGAAACTCCGCTCGCCGTCGTACGTCGCTGTAGTGCACACGCCAAGCCAGTACTCGCCGGGTGGCATCGGCACCGAGATTCCCCGACTCTCGTACGCGACGCGGGTGACGTCCACGAAAGACGATTCCGGGTCGGTGGGTCCGGTCGGCTTCCCGTTCACCCGCCAGAGAACGCGCACCGACGTCACACCGGGAGGCCACTCCCAGGTGAGCCGGATCGCGGTGCCCATCGGGTGCACCTTCACCGCACGCACAGAGCTTTGCTGCACGTAGAGCTCGCACGGCGCGCCGATCGCGGCGAGGTCGCCCAATACCGTGATCGGCAACAGGACCTGTCGCCGTCCTGGCACGCTCACCCGGCCGCGCAGCTGTCCTCGTCCCGAGGACCCCGACTCGGACACGGGAGTGCCGTGCCCGCGCGCCCGAGTGACCGAAACGACGCCGGGCGGCGGCGGATCCTCACCCGTACGCAACTCCAGCAGTTCCACGTCGCCTCGGGGCGGTGGTGTCCAGTGTGCGACCAGTTCGCCGTCGTCGAACTCCGCAGCAAGATCGTTCACGCCGACCGGAACCTCCTGGCAGCGCGCGGTCGCGTGGCACCCATCGCTGTGCACGGTCGTGCCGTCCGCGAGCCGATAGCGCACCCGCACGAGGTAGTCGTACTGCCTGCCCGGCTGAACTTCCTTGTCGGTGAAAGATTCCGCGGTCGCGTCGCGCACCGCCGTTCCGGAACGTGTGACGGTCGCCCCGGTCGATCCGTCGGGCAACTTCCAGCGCCCGGTGATGCGGTCCGGGTCGCCGCGCAGTTCCAGCCCGCTCACCTCGCCGAGGACGATGACGTCCTTGGTACGCCGGGGTTGAGCTGACGGCGTCCCGTCGCGCAAGGTATGCACCGCGTACTCCAGGCGGACACCGTTGGGCGGCTTGTGGTCGACGCACTCCAGAACGTCGGTCTCCTCACACACAGTGGTGTTCCCACGCGTGACGCGGTAGGTAATGTGCCCGGCGGTCGACCGGCTAGGCTGCCACGACACCACGACATGGCCGTCTTGCACGCGCGCAGTCGCTTTCGCGGGCTCGGCCGGACGGCAGCGCTGCAACGCCGCGCTCACGCGGTCGTCTGCCAGCTCCGCGTGGACCCGGTGGTAGCCCGCGACGGCAGCCTCGACATCCGTCGCCTCCAACGCCTCGCAGCGAGCCAATTCAGAGTCCAGTTCGGACAGTCGCGCCTTCAGTGATGCCAGCTGTTCGGGCCACCCGTCTGGAAGAGCGGGCTGCTGCTGGAGCACGGTGAGCGCGGCACGCAACCGCAGTTCGCGCACCGCCCGCTGATAGTTCTCCTGCCAGCCCGGCACGTCCTGCACCGCACCGAACCGGCGCGCACACCACACGGCGTACGCCACCGCACCGGGATCGGCCTGGACGCCGAGTGCGGGCAGGCGCTCGGACGCGGAGCGGGCAGCACGTGCGACGTCGGCGTAGCTGTAGGCAGCCTGGTCGCCGAGCGCGCTCAAAAGCTCGTGCCGCAGCACGGTGACCAGGTCGCCGCCTTCGATCCACTGCTGGACCAGCTTGAGCAACGTCGTCTCCGCCGCGCTGTCCGTCGACCGCGACACCCGGAGTTTGTTGCGGCGGCCGACAAGCGCGGCGGTCGTCGCCTTCACGCCGCCGAGCTCGGACATGTAGTCCCACAAAGAGTCTCGGCGCAGCTGGGCGAGATGACCGCGTGCCTCCGTCCATTGCCGCGGTTCTGGCGAGTCCGGCAGCTCGATCGGGGAAAGCTCACGACCGCCGATTCCGGACAGCGCCGCGACCACTGCGGCACGGGACACCTTCAACATCCGTGCCAGCGTCGTCAGCTCACCGGGCGGCAACCCCGGCGCGCCTTGCGTCCGCTGCCGGACAACCTCCGTCAGTCGCGCGGCACGTGCCACGACCTGCGTCCGGTGGCTCTCCCGGCGCGCCGGGTTGAGCAGTGTCGCTGCGGCGAGGTCGTGCTGTGCACGGAGAACCTCCGTGGCACGGCGGAAGTTGCGGTACCGCTGCTTGCCGAACTCACGGCCGACCTCCTCCACGGCCGCGCGCACGACGTGGGTGTCGGAGACGTTGTGCGGCAGGAGGTAGACCCGGAAGAGATCCTCGTCTGGCCGCCAGCCCTCCTGCACCGGTTTGAGCACTTCCTCCAAAAACCTCGTGTCGTCGAATTCCCACTCGTTCACCGTTGGATGGCGGGCAGCGGAGTCCGCTTCACCTCCTCGGGAATCAAGCCGCTGATCTTCGCCTCTAGCGTGAGTTCCTTGCCGTCGGCCGACGTGGCCTTGATGTGCAGGATGCCGTCGCTGCCCAGCCGGAACGCGACCAGCAGTGGCTGACCGGCCGGCCCCGGCGGCAGCTTCACCAGATCGCCCGCGACCAGTTCGAGGTTGTCGTGGATCTCCTCGCTGAGCATGTCGGTGGTCGACTCGTAGACTGCGATGCGGACGGACTCCTGGTCGTCCTCGACCGTGCCGAAGGTTTCCTCCGGGTTCGTGGGGATCTCGTCGTTGGGCCTGATCAGCCAAGAGACGATCTTGTCGCCGTCTGGTCGGCGGCGTTCGCGGATCACCGCGATGCCGTAGCCCTTCGACGTGACATTGACGATCTTGGGCAGCGGCTTGCCGCCCGGTAGTCCCTGCAGCGGCGCCTCGGTGCCGTCCGGGTCGGCGCTGATGCCGCTGGCGGCGAACAGCGCGGCACCCTTCGCGACGATCTGGTCGGGGTCTGCCAGTTGGGGCGTCGGCAGGTCGGGAAACTCGCCCGCCAGCCGTTGTTTGATCGCTGGGGAGTGGGACATGCCGCCGACCAGCAGCAGCTCGTCGATGCGGTCGACGCCCTTCTCTCCGGCGTGACCCAGCACGTCCTTCGTGAAGTCCAGCGTCCTGCCGACCAGGTCGGCCGTGGCCTCCTCGAACTCCCGCCGGGTGATCTCGATCTTGGCGCGATCGCCGTTCGCGATCACCGTGCCGGTGTAGCTGTCCCTGCGGCTCAACGCCTTCTTGGCCTCTTCGGCGAGCAGTTCGATGGTGCCCGCCGCGTCGAGGTCGAGCCGAGGGTCTTTGCCGTTGTACTGCTCCCCGAACTTCTCGCAGATCAGCTCCACAACGCGGGTGTCCCAGTCCGCACCGCCCAACTGGTGGTCCCCGCCCGTTGCGATCACCCGGATCTCGGCCTGCGACACCTTGATGATCGTGACGTCGAACGTGCCGCCGCCGAGGTCGTACACGAGGACCGTGCGTTCGGCTCCGGGCGAGACGAGCCCGTACGCGATCGCCGCGGCCGTCGGTTCGTTGATGATGTTGATGATCTCGAGGCCCGCCATCTCCCCGGCGTCGCGGGTCGCCTGACGTTCGGCGGCGCCGAAGTAGGCCGGCACCGTGATCACGACGTCGGCGATCGGGCTGCTCGTGGGAACCTCCAGGCCGAGCACGCTCAGTGCGTCCTCCACGACTTGGCGCAGGATGATCGCGGACACGCGTTGCGGGTAGTGCTCCTGGCCGTCAATCTCGACGGTGTAGCCCTCCTCGCCCATGTGCCGCTTGATGAGCGAGACGACGCGATCCGGTTCGTTGTTCAGCTCGTTCTTCGCGAACTTGCCGACCGTGACGTTGCCGCTCTGCTCGAAGTACACGACCGACGGCGTGGTGAGGTCGCCCTCTTGGTTGGGCAGCACGGACACCCGCTGGTTCTCATCCAGCGAGGCGACGCAGGAATAGGTCGTCCCCAGGTCGATGCCGAGAACGGGGCGCGTGGTCATGAATTGTCCTTCGTGGTCGGCGGTTTTGGGTCCTGGAGGAAATCGAGCGATCGGGACCGGCGTGCCAGCGGTGGCGAGTCGTCCTTGCGCAGTTCGCGCACCAGGTCGTCATGGGCGAGCGTGGGGCCGACGACCTTCGGCGTCTGGTGCGGAACCGTCGGCTGGACTCTAGGTGTGCGTCGCCTCAGGTGGAGGAACAGCCCGGC
>JASLAV010000142.1 GCA_030146905.1 Lentzea sp.
GGCCAGCGTCTCGTCCTCGATGATCTCCTTGGTGGACAGGATGGGTCCGCACGGGATGTTGTGGGCGTTGAGCTTGTCCATCACCTCCCACTTGGTGTGCTTCTCCGTCCACTCCTCGATCAGCGCGAACGCCTTGTCCAGCTTGGAGAGCCTGACCTCCGGCGTCGCCCACGCGGGGTCCTCCGCGAGCTCCGGCTTGCCGATGAGCTCGGTCAGCGGCTTCCAGCCGACCGGCTGGATGATCACGTAGATGTAGTCGTTGGGACCGCCGGGCGCACAGCGCACCGCCCAGCCGGGCTGGCCACCGCCGGACGCGTTGCCGGAGCGGGGCACCTCGTCGGAGAACTGCTCGTTCGGGTACTCCCCCAGCGGCCCGTGGGCGAGCCGCTGCTGGTCGCGCAGCTTGACCCGGCACAGGTTCAGCACGGCGTCCTGCATCGCGACCTGGACGCGTTGCCCGCGCCCGGTGTTGGTCCGCTGGTACAGCGCGGCCAGGATCGCGGCCACCAGGTGGATCCCGGTACCGGAGTCGCCGATCTGCGCGCCGGTGGCGAGCGGCGGACCGTCCTCGAACCCGGTGGTGCTCATCGAGCCGCCCATCGCCTGCGCGATCACCTCGTACGCCTTGAAGTCGGCGTAGCGGCCGGGTCCGAAGCCCTTGATCGACGCGTAGACCAGCCTGTCGTTGATCTCGTGGAGTTTCTCCCACGGGTAGCCGAACCGTTCGACGACACCGGGTCCGAAGTTCTCGACCAGGACGTCGACGTCGGCGACGAGCTTCTCGAAGACCTCCTTGCCCTCGGGGGCCTTCATGTTCAGCGTGATGCTCCGCTTGTTGCAGTTGAGCATCGTGAAGTAGAGACTGTCCACTTCGGGCAGATCGCGCAGCTGGCCGCGGGTGATGTCACCCTTGCCCGGCGTTTCCAGCTTGATGACGTCCGCGCCCAGCCATGCCAGCAGCTGGGTCGACGACGGTCCGGACTGCACGTGCGTCATGTCGAGGACTTTGACGCCCTCCAGGGCCTTGGCCATCTCAGCTCACCTACTTGTACATCGTCTGGTTCATGGTTCCTGGCGCGTACACGTCGGGGTCGATCCACACGTTGATCAGTGAGGGCTTGCCCGACTCCCGTGCGCGGCGCAGGGCGGGGCCGATGTCCTTGGGGTCGCGCACCTCCTCGCCGTAGCCGCCGAGCATCTTGGCGAACTGGTCGTACCTGACGTCGCCGAGCGTGTTGCCGACGCGCTCGCGCTCCAGCCCGTACTTGGCCGCCTGGCCGTAGCGGATCTGGTTCATCGACGAGTTGTTGCCGACGATGCCGACGAACGGCAGGTCGTAGCGGACCAGCGTCTCGAAGTCCCAGCCGGTGAGGCTGAACGCGCCGTCACCGAAGAGCGCCACGACCTCCTTGTCGGGACGGGCGAGCTTCGCCGCCAGGACGAAGGGAACGCCGACGCCGAGCGTCCCGAGTGGACCGGGGTCCATCCAGTGGCCCGGTGACTTGGGCTGCACGACCTGACCGGAGAAGGTGACGATGTCGCCGCCGTCGCCGATGTAGATGGAGTCCTCGGTGAGGAAGTCGTTGATCTCGCTCACCAGCCGGTACGGGTGGATCGGCATGTCGTCGGAGAGGAGGTGCTCGGCGCGCTTGAGCCGGGCCTTCTCCTCCACGGCCTGCAGCTCCTCCAGCCACACCTTGCGGCCCATCGCGCCGTTGTCCTCACGGCCGGACGCGGCCTGCGTGACGCTGGAGAGGACCAGGTCCGCGTCGCCGACGATGCCGAGGTCGACGTCGCGGTTCTTGCCGACCGTGCGGTAGTCGAGGTCGATCTGGACGACCGTCGCGTTCGCGGAGAGCCTGCGGCCGTAGCCCATCCTGAAGTCGAACGGGGTGCCGACGATCACGATCACGTCGGCGTTGTCGAAGGCGTAGCGGCGCGACAGCTGGAAGTGGTGCGCGTCGCCGGGAGGCAGGGTCCCGCGACCCGCGCCGTTCATGTAGGCGGGGATGTTGAGGGTGCGCACCAGCTCGATCGCGGAGTCCGTGGCACGCGTCGTCCACACCTGGCTGCCGAGCAGGATCGCCGGCTTCTTGGCGTGCACCAACAGGTCCGCGAGCTTCTCGATGTCCTTGGGGTCACCGGCACTGCGGGTGGACGCGCGGTAACGGCCGGCCTCCGGGATGCGGGCGGTGCTCAGCGGCACCTTGGCGTCCAGGACGTCGCGGGGGATCTCCAGGAACGACGGGCCCGGCGCGCCGGCGTTCGCCTCGCGGAACGCCATCGACACCATGTCCGCGATGCGGGCGGTGTGCGGGACGTTCGCGGCGAACTTGGTGATCGGCGTCATCATGTCGACGTGCGGGAGGTCCTGCAGTGAGCCCATCTTGTGCTGGCTCAACGCACCCTGGCCGCCGATCAGCAGCATCGGGCTCTCCGCGCGGAAAGCGTTGGCGACGCCCGTGACGGCGTCGGTGGTTCCCGGTCCGGCGGTCACGACGGCGCACCCCGGCTTGCCGGTGATCCGCGCGTAGCCGTCGGCCGCGTGTGCCGCGACCTGCTCATGTCGGACGTCGATGACGGCGATTCCCTCGTCCACGCAGCCGTCGTAGATGTCGATGATGTGCCCGCCGCACAGCGTGAAAATCGTGTCGACGCCCTCGGCCTTGAGCGCCTTCGCAACCAGGTGGCCACCAGAGATGGACTCGGCAACCGCCCCGGCATCGGACACCGGCTCCGCGGAACTCGTCATCGGCGATCAGCTCCCCTTGGCGCTTTGACTGTAGATTGCATACCGTATGAGGTAGGCATATCGTTACTCCGCTACCAACCGGATGTCCATAGATGGCCGCGAGTTTTCGGCGAAAGGACGTAGACGGTGGATCTTTTCGAACACGAGGCGCGGGACCTCTTCGAGCGGTACGGGGTGCCAGTTCCGCGTGGTTTCGTGGCGGACACTCCTGACTCCGCGCGCGAGGCCGCGGCGTCGCTCGGCTGCACCGTGGTCGTGAAGGCTCAGGTGAAGACCGGCGGCCGCGGCAAGGCGGGAGGCATCAAGCTCGCTTCGACACCGGACGAGGCCTTCGCCGCGGCCTCGGCCATCCTGGGGATGGACATCAAGGGCCACACCGTGCGCAGGGTCCTGGTCACCGAGGCGAGCGAGATCGCCGAGGAGTACTACCTGTCGTTCCTGCTGGATCGTGCGAACAGGACGTTCATCGGCATGGCCTCGGCCACCGGTGGCATGGAGATCGAGGAGATGGCGGACTCCATCACCCGGATGCCGGCTTCGTCCTTCGACGCAACAGCCGTGTTCCCGCCGGAGGTGGCGGCCGAGGTGAACGCCGTCGCTTCCGCCCTGTGGAAGGTCTTCGTGTCGGAGGACGCCACTTTGGTCGAGGTGAACCCGTTGGCGCGCACCAAGGACGGCCGGATAGTCGCGCTGGACGGCAAGGTGACACTGGACGACAACGCGTCGTTCCGGCACTCTCGGACATCGGACGGTGCCGAGGGCGACCCGCTGGAGGTGCGGGCCGCCGAGAAGGGCCTGAACTACGTCAAGCTCGACGGCACCGTCGGCGTCATCGGCAACGGCGCCGGACTTGTCATGTCCACTTTGGACGTCGTGGCGCTGGCCGGTGCCGCGCCCGCGAACTTCCTCGACATCGGCGGCGGCGCGTCGGCCCAGGTGATGGCGGACGGCCTCGACGTGATCCTGTCCGACCCGTCGGTGCGCAGCGTGTTCGTGAACGTGTTCGGCGGCATCACCGCGTGCGACGCGGTGGCCGACGGGATCGTGCAGGCGCTCGGCCTGCTGGGCGACCGCGCCGACAAGCCGCTGGTCGTGCGGCTCGACGGCAACAACGCCGACGCCGGGCACCGCATCCTCGACGAGGCGCGGCACCCGCTGATCACCGTGGCGCACACGATGGACGAAGCGGCGGGCCGTGCCGCCGCCCTCGCCGGCGCCTCGACCACCAAGGAGTCCTGATGGCGATCTTCCTCGACGAGAACAGCCGCGTGGTCGTGCAGGGCATGACGGGCTCGGAGGGCGCCAAGCACACCCGGCGGATGCTCGCGGCCGGCACGCGGGTCGTCGGCGGCGTGAACGCGCGCAAGGCCGGTATGTTCGTCGACTTCGACGACGTGACGCTGCCGGTGTTCGGCACGGTCGCCGAGGCGATGGCGGAGACCGGCGCGAACGTGTCGGTGCTCTTCGTGCCGCCGGCGTTCACCGCCGACGCCGTCATCGAGGCGGTCGACGCCGGGATCGGCCTCGCCGTGGTGATCACCGAGGGCGTCCCGGTCCACGACACGGCACGGTTCTGGGCACACGCCAGGGGCGGGCAGACGCGGATCATCGGGCCGAACTGCCCCGGCATCATCAGTCCCGGCAAGTCCAACGCGGGCATCATCCCCGCGGACATCACCAAACCCGGTTCCATCGGCCTCGTGTCCAAGTCGGGAACGCTGACCTACCAGCTGATGCACGAGCTGAAGGACTTCGGCTTCACCACGTGCGTCGGTATCGGCGGCGACCCGATCGTCGGCACCACCCACATCGACGCCATCGCGGCGTTCGAGGCCGACCCCGAGACCGAGCTGATCGTGATGATCGGCGAGATCGGCGGCGACGCGGAAGAGCGCGCGGCGGAGTTCGTGCGGGACAACGTGTCCAAGCCCGTCGTCGGGTACGTCGCCGGCTTCACCGCGCCGGAGGGCAAGACGATGGGCCACGCGGGTGCCATCGTGTCGGGCTCCTCCGGCACGGCGGAGGCCAAGAAGCGGGCCATGGAGGCGGTCGGCATCAGGGTCGGCAAGACGCCGTCCGAGACCGCCGCCCTCGCCAGGGCGGTCCTGACCAGCTAGTCCGGTCGGCTGCCCCGGTCCGGCTCAGCGCGGGCCGGGGCGGCGTTCCCGGAGACCGTCCCGTGGCCGATCTCCCGGGAGTGGGGGAAGATCGCGGGCGTGCTCGCCCAGTGGCTCCACACCGTCCCACCACTGCTGGTCTACGTCGTCGTGGGCCTGGTCGTCGGCATCGAGAGCGTCGGGATCCCGTTGCCCGGCGAGATCGTGCTCGTCGCGGCGGCGCTGATGGCATCGCACCACGACGGCGTCTCGCCCCTCCTCGTCGGCGCCTCGGCGACGGCCGGGGCGATCATCGGCGACAGCGTCGGCTACGCGCTGGGCAAGCGGTTCGGGCCGCGGGTCTTCGGCTGGGCGGGAGAGAAGTTCCCCCGCCACTTCAGCCAGGACAAGATCGGCCGCGCCCGTGCGGTGTTCGAACGCTTCGGTGCCTGGGCGGTCTTCTTCGGACGTTTCGTGGCGTTGCTGCGGATCCTGTCCGGTCCGCTCGCGGCCACGATGGGCATGCACTACGGCAAGTTCCTGCTGGCCAACGCGGCGGGCGGCATCGCGTGGGCCGGTGGCACGACGGCCGCGGTCTACTTCGCGGGAGAGGCGGCCGAGCACTACCTCGCCGAGTTCTCGTGGGTGGCGCTGCTGGTCGTGCTGGTGGCGGTGATCGGCTTCAGCGTCCGAGCCCGGCTCCGCCGTTCACCCCGATGACCTG
>JASLAV010000179.1 GCA_030146905.1 Lentzea sp.
GTACGACAGGCCGAGCTTCAGCACGACGTCACGGTCGGTGGTCGCGTCGAACGTGGCCCACGCACCGTTCCCACCGGTTCCGGCGGCGTCCCGGACGCCCCGCGTGGGAACGCTCCCGCGCCACGCGCCGAAGGAGGCGAACGGGCGGTCGAACGTGGCCGTGAAGTACACGGTGTGCTCGTCCTTGCCCGCGCAGAACCGGCCGTTGCGCACCCGGCCCTCGATCGTTCTGTCGCCGACGACGTGGATCTCCGAGTCCAGCACGGTCTGGTTCGACCGCCCGGTGTTGAACAGGACGTTCGCCGCGCCGGAGGACGGGAACGTGTAGCGCTGCCATCCGGTCCGCTGCGTGGCCGTGAGCTCGGCGTTCACGCCGTAGCGCGGCAGCCCGACGCGGTAGTAGCCGGGCTGCGCCGCTTCGTCCGAATGGCTGAAGTCCGACTTGTAGGCGTTGATGTCAACGTTGTCAACAGACCCGACCGTCGGCATGACCGGCAGCTCGCCCATGACGCCGCAGCCCACGCCCGACAGGTGTGTCTGCGAGAACCCGTAGATGGAGGTGGCCTTGTAGTCGTACCCTCCCTGACCTCCCGTATCAGGGCTGACCTGCACCATTCCGAACGGCACCGAGGCACCGGGGAAGGTGTTGCCGAAGTTCTGCGTACCCACGAAGGGGTTCACCAGGGACGAGGGATCTTCCGCCGCCTGGGCCGCCTGAGCCGCTTGCGCAGGGACTGTTAACCCTAGTAACAGCCCGACTACAACCAGTGTCCGCATGGAAGGAAGTATTGCCGGAACATCGCCGTCCCGACACCCCGAGAACGACTCACACCGCAGGTGGGCGGTCCGCCGGCCGCGATCAGCAGCGCTTGCCGGTGTAGGCGGTGTAGTTGTCGTCCTGCTGGACGTTGATCATGCCGTAGGCGGCGGTGCACCGGGACAGCGTGTTCGCGGGCTTGCTCCACAGCTCGACCGGGGCGAACTGACTGCTGTTCCCGCCCTCGTGGGAGTCGGGCGTGCTGTCGCTCGCGCTGCTGTAGACGCCGATCGCGGTCTGCGTGCCCCAGTAGCGGCCCGTGGCGCGGAAGCTCTCCCAGACGTAGACGTAGGCGTAGTTCGACCCGCACCCGGCGAACTGCTTCACCGAGGCGATGGTGCCGGCCCGCCACTTGATGTACGCGGTCGCACCGATCTGCGCGGCGCTGCCGCACCCCGGCGGCGTCTCCGCGTTCGCCACACCCGGCGAGACGAAACCCAGCAGCACCATTGCGACAGCGATGATCACTCTCTTCATGGGGGTGATCATCGGCAATCGTGCTGACAACCCGCTGACACCGGAGTAGGCAGGTGTCATGCCGGTTCAGCTCAACCACACCATCGTCCACACCACCGACCAGGCGCGCTCGGCGCGCTTCCTCACCGATCTGCTCGGTCTGCCGGAAGCGGTCCGCTTCGGCCCGTTCCTCGTCGTCGAGGTCGCGAACGGCGTCTCGCTCGACTACCTGACCGTGAGCGGCCCGATCACCTCGCAGCACTACGCGTTCCTCGTGACGGAGGAGGAGTTCGACCAGATCTTCGGCCGCATCCAGGACCAGGGCCTCGAGTACTGGGCCGACCCGCACCACTCGCAGCCGCAGCAGATCAACCGCAACGACGGCGGCCGCGGCGTCTACTGGAACGACCCTGACGGCCACGCGCTGGAGATCATCACGCGCCCCTACGGTTCCGGGGCGTAGATCAACAGGTTCACATCCCTAAAGGTATAGACCACCTCTTGTGCCGGGAGTGCTCGCCTGCCACCGTGAGAGCGGTAACACGCAGTGGGCGCGCAGATGCTCCGAGGAGTTGGTCCCATGTTCAGGACACGCGCCGCCGCCCTGTTCGTCGCGCTGCTGGGCGTTCTCACGCCCGCACAGCCGGCGACGGCGGCGCCGTTCATCGTCACCGAAGCGCAGTTCAAGCAGATGTTCCCGTCCCGCAACGGCTTCTACACCTACAACGGCCTGAAGTCCGCGATGAGCGCGTTCGGCTCGTTCGCGAACCAGGGCAGCGACACGGCGAGGAAGCAGGAGCTCGCGGCGTTCCTCGCGAACGTCTCGCACGAGACCGGCGGGCTCGCGCACATCCGGGAGATCAACCAGAACGGCGACTACTGCGACGAAAGCCAGTCGTACGGGTGCCCCGCCGGGACGAGGGCCTACTACGGCCGCGGCCCGATCCAGCTGTCGTGGAACTTCAACTACAAGGCCGCGGGCGACCACCTCGGCATCAACCTGCTGAGCAACCCGGACCAGGTGGCCACCAATGCCACCACGTCGTGGAAGACCGCGATCTGGTACTGGATGACGCAGAACGGCCCCGGCACCATGACCCCGCACAACGCGATGGTGAACTCGCGCGGCTTCGGCCAGACGATCCGCAGCATCAACGGATCCCTGGAGTGCGACGGGAAGAACCCCGGCACCGTGCAGAGCCGCGTCTCGAAGTACCAGCAGTTCACGGGGATCATCGGCGTGGCCCAGGGGTCGAACCTCTACTGCTGACAGATGACAGAACAGGTCTAGACCCTTGACTGGTCTGGACCACCGGTGTCAACCTCAGCACTGTTCACATCCTTGATTCCTCGGATGCAACAAGACTCCAGGAGTGGGTGACCTTGCTGAAAAAACGCATCTTGGCGTCTCTGGCGGCAGGTGTGATGGTGGCTTCTCTGGCCGTCATCGCACCGACCGCGTCTTCACAGGCAGAAGTGTCCGTGCAGGCCTGCACCTTCACGGACTGGGTTCAGGGTCAGTGGTACACCACCGGCTCGATCGTCAAATTCGAAGGCAACTACTACATCGCCGAGCACGACAACCCGGGCTACAGCCCGACGGTCTCCACCTGGTACTGGGAGCCGACGAGCTGTGACGGCGGCGGCGGGGTCGGCGGCGGTAGCTGCGCCAGCGCCACCGACTGGGTGGCGGGACGGCAGTACTACACCGGCAACATCGTCCGGTACAACGGTTCCCACTACATCGCCGAGCACGACAACCCGGGCTACGACCCGGTTGTCTCCACCTGGTACTGGGAACCGCACAACTGCGGTGGCGGCGATCCCGGCACCGGGAACTTCCCCATCAGCGAGGCCCAGTTCAACCAGCTGTTCCAGGGCCGCAACAGCTTCTACAGCTACCAGGGCTTCGTCGACGCGGCACGCACGATCCCCGCGTTCGGCACGACCGGCAGCGACACGGTGAAGAAGCAGGAGGTCGCGGCGTTCCTCGCGAACGCGTCGCACGAGACCGGTGGCTTCGTCTACATCGAAGAGATCAACAAGAACAACGACCTCTGCGATGAGAGCCAGTCGTACGGCTGCCCCGCCGGCACCTACGCCTACTACGGCCGCGGTCCGATCCAGCTGTCGTGGAACTTCAACTACAAGGCCGCGGGTGACTACCTGGGTCTCGACCTGCTGGGCAACCCGTGGCAGGTGGCGCAGAACTCCACGACCGCGTGGCGGACGGCGATCTGGTACTGGATGACGCAGCGCGGTCCCGGCACCATGACGGCGCACGACGCGATGGTCAACAGCGCCGGTTTCGGCCAGACCATCCGCAGCATCAACGGTTCCCTGGAGTGCGACGGCCGCAACCCGGCGCAGGTCCAGAGCCGCGTCTCGAAGTACCAGCAGATCACGGGAGCCATCGGCGTCACGCCGGGCGGAAACCTCTCCTGCTAGCAGTCGGCTTTACCAGGACTCGAGCTGTCCTACTTCGGTCATAGCTTCACTTCATGACCATGGAGCTCGACGACCTGCTGCACGAACTGAACGATCAGCGCAGGACCTTCCGCATCACCATGCGGGGTCTCACCACCGCCGGCGCGGTGAAGCGCACGACCGTCAGCGAGCTCACGCTGGGTGGGTTGCTCAAGCACCTCACCTGGTGTGAGCGCGGCTGGACCCACATCCTGACCGAACAGGCCGGCACCCCCGAGGGGATGTTCGACACCAGTCAGTACGTGTGGACCGGCGACGACTTCGGGCAGCTGCTCGAGTCCTACGACGAGGCGGTGCGCGCGACCGATGAGGCCGTGCGCACCGCTTCGCTCGACAAGCTGGTGGCGCTGCCGCCCGCGCCGTGGGACCCGGACCCGGAACCCATGTCCATCCGGCGGATCGTGCTCCACCTGATCCGGGAGACCGCGCAGCACGCGGGCCACGCCGACATCATCCGGGAGACGCTGGACGGTCAGTCGACCACGGCGCACCTCTACGAGTCCTGAGACTCAGGCGGCGAGCTGTTCCTTCACCTGCGCCAGCGACGGGTTGGTGAGCGCGGTCCCGTTCGGGAAGTGGACGGTCGGCACCGTGCGGTTGCCGCCGTTCACGCTCATCACGAAGTCCGCCGCACCGGGCGTCTCCTCGATGTTGATCTCGACGTACTCGATGCCCTCGCGGTCGAGCGAGCTCTTCAGGATCCGGCAGTAGCCGCACCACGAGGTCGAGTAGACGGTCAGCTGGTCGGGAGCCATCAGGCGCTCTCCTCATCGAGGTCGGTCGAAGGTCATCAGTGTCAACGCCCGATGGGTGACACTTCTTCCCAGGGTGCCGCTGTGCCCCGCGCCACTGGGCGGCGCCGATCGTCAGACAATCGTCAGGTCAATTCATCTCGCCGTGGGCGAGCATTGGTTCGCGCACGCCACGAATCTTCTGGCGTGCAATTCGTCGTGGATTTCCGCGAACACCACCGACTATTTCAGTCACCCAATCGGCGGCCCGTCACAACAGAGAGTTTCCGATATCGTCTGAAATCCGCCGCCGCGACCGCTACTCCTGACCAGAAAGGCTGGCCATGCTGAAAACGGTGGCGGCTGCTGCCCTCGCGTTGTCCGCGGTTCTGACCGCGCCCGCCCAGGCAGCCGCTGATGTTCCCGATTTCGTGACGATCGACGTCGTCACCGTGAACGGTTCCGGATGTCCCGCCGGCACCGCGGCTGTCGCGGCCGCGGACGACCGCACGGCGTTCACGGTCACCTACAGCCAGTTCCTCGCCCAGGCAGGTCAGGGCGCGGCACCGACAGACTTCCGCAAGAACTGCCAGCTCAACATCAGAGTGAGCTACCCGCAGGGCTTCACGTTCGGCATCGCCCAGGCCGACTACCGCGGCTTCGCGAACCTGCAGCAGGGGGCCACCGGAACCGAAAAGGGCAACTACTACTTCCAGGGCATGTCCCAAACGGCGAGCCGCACCCACAACTTCTCCGGACCGAAGAGCGACAACTGGCAGGCGACCGACCGCAGCCAGGTGTCGGAAATCATCTACGCGCCGTGCGGGGAAATCAGGCACCTGAACGTCAACACCGAACTGCGCGTGAACGCGGGAACCGCGTCGAAGCTGAACAGCTTCATGACGATGGATTCCACGGACGGCAGCGTGAGCACCAAGTACCAGTTCTCCTGGAAGCGCTGCTGACGCCGAGGCACCCTCCACCGCCGCCTGTTCATCGTTGATCTCCAGACGGAAAGGTGCCCCATGCTCACCACCCTGGCCGCTGCCGCGCTCGCGATGTCGACGATCATCGTCCCGCCAGGAGGCGCTCCCGGCGACACTCCCCCGCCGGACCACATCACCATCGACGTGGTGACGGTCAACGGCTCCGGCTGCCCCGCGGGAACGGCAGCCGTCGCCGTGAGCCCGGACAACAAGGCGTTCACCGTCACCTACAGCCAGTTCATGGCGCAGGTCGGCCCCCAGGCCCTGCCCACCGACTTCCGCAAGAACTGCCAGCTGAACCTCCGCGTCAACGTGCCGTCCGGCTTCACCTACGGCATCTCGTCGACCGACTACAGAGGTTTCGCGCACCTCGAACGCGGCGCCACGGCCCTGGAGAAGGCCAACTACTACTTCCAGGGCATGTCGCAGACGGAGTACAAGCAGCACAACTACCGCGGCCCGTTCAGCGAGGACTGGCAGGCGACCGACACCACCGACGTGGCGGCGATCGTCTACCACCCGTGCGGCGAGAAGAGGAACTTCAACATCAACACGGAGCTGCGGGTCAGCGCGGGCACGTCCGACCCGAAGAAGGTCACCAGCTTCATCGCGATGGACTCGACGGACGGGTCGATCGAGACGACCTACCACTTCGCGTGGAAGGCCTGCCCGCCGAAGCCGTAGTACCCGTCCAGGTGCCGGGCATTCCGCTCACGGGGTGCCCGGCACGCCCTTCCCGCCCGGCTCAGATCAGGAAGCGGTACGCGGTGGATCCCGGCTCCACGTGCTGGATCTTCAGCGGGGACTCCTTCATCCGCCCCCACAGCAGTTCGTAGTCCTCGCGCCGCCCGATCTCCACGCACACGAGCGCGGCACCGGTCTCCCGGTTGTCCCGCTTCACGTACTCGAACTGCACGATGTCGTCGTCCTTGCCGAGCACCTCGTCGAGGAACCGCCGCAGCGCGCCGGGCTCCTGCGGGAACTCCACCAGGAACCAGTGCTTCAGCCCGCGGTGGATCATCGACCGCTCGACGATCTCGGCGTAGCGCGAGACGTCGTTGTTGCCGCCCGACAGCAGGCACACGACCGTCGAGTCGGGGGTGACCGAGATCTCCTCCAGCAGCGCGGCCGAGGCCAGCGCTCC
>JASLAV010000233.1 GCA_030146905.1 Lentzea sp.
GATCCCGCGCGCCAGCAGCCGGTCGGCGGCCTCGTCGGGGTCGGACGTGCCGACCGCGACCTCGACCTCCGTCCGGTTGCCGACGGCGACCGTGACGTGGTCGAGCATCCAGCCGATCTCGGCCCGCGCGGTCTCCACGTCCGGCCAGAACATCGGCCGGTAGTCCAGGTCCAGCACGGTGTGCGCGCGACGGCCGCGGTTCGCCAGCATCATCCGCTGAGTGCCGCGCGCGGGTTCGGCGGAGACGCCGGTGCCCGTCACCCACAGCAGGGGGACGTCGCGCACGAGCGCCCACGGCACGTCGTCCTCGCCCAGCGTCAGGTCCGGTGCGATCGGCAGCCGGTAGAACAGCAGCGGCGGATCGGCCGGCGGGTCGAGCTCGCAGAACACCACCGGTGTCAGCAGGTCCGGCGAGGTGCCGACGTGCACCGACGACACCCCGAACCCCTCCAGCGCCTCGCGGACGTAGGTGCCGAACCCGTCCGGCCCGACCTTGGTGAGCACGCCCGCACGGCGCCCGAGCCGCGCGGCGGCGACCGCGACGTTGGTCGCGGTGCCGCCGAGCGACTTGGCGAAGGTGCTGACCTGGGCCAGCGGCACCCCGGACTGCTCCGGGTAGAGGTCGACGCCGACCCTGCCGACGGTCAGCACTTCCAGCGACGTCACGCCTCGACACCTCGCAGCTCGTGCTCCAGCGCCTCCAGCTCGGCACCACCGGCCATCTGCCGCGTCAGCTCACCGATGTCGATCTCGGACTTCTCGTACGACCCCAGCGGACGGCCGCGCTTGAGCAGCAGGAACCTGTTGCCCACCGGGTAGGCGTGGTGCGGGTTGTGCGTGATCAGCACGACGCCGAGACCGCGATCACGCGCCTGGGCCACGTACTTCAGCACGACACCGGCCTGCTTCACGCCGAGAGCCGCGGTCGGTTCGTCGAGGATCAGGACCTTGGCGCCGAAGTGCACCGCCCGGGCGATCGCGACGCACTGCCGTTCGCCACCGGACAGCGTGCCGACCGGCTGCTCCACGTCCCGCAGGTCGATGCCCATGTCGGACAACGCCTTCCTGGTGATCTCCCTGCCCTTCTTCCTGTCCAGGAACCCGAACCTCGTGGTGGGCTCGGAGCCGAGGAAGAAGTTGCGCCACACCGACATCAGCGGCACGACGGCGAGGTCCTGGTACACGGTCGCGATGCCGTGGTCCAGTGCGTCGCGCGGCGAGGAGAACCTGATCTCGTCGCCCTCGACCTTGAACGACCCCGTGTCGTGCTGGTGGACCCCGGCCAGGATCTTGATCAGGGTCGACTTGCCTGCGCCGTTGTCGCCGAGCACGCAGGTGACCTCACCGGGGTTGACCACGGTGGACACGTCGCTCAACGCGATGACGCTGCCGTAGGTCTTGCCGATGTCCTCGACCTCGATGAGCGGCTGTGCTGTCATCGTTTCACCCTTTCCGCCCGGCGCCGCAGCATGTTGTTCACCAGCACGGCCGCCAGCAGCATCACGCCGAGGAACAGCTGGAACCAGTCGCTGTCCCAGCCCGCGTAGACGATGCCCTGCCTGGCCATGCCGAAGATCAGCGCGCCGATCGCGGCGCCCACCGCGGAGCCGAAGCCACCGGTGAGCAGGCAGCCGCCGATCACCGCCGCGATGATGTACTGGAACTCGAGGCCGATGCCCTGGTTCGCCTGCACGCTCGCGTACCGCAGGATGTTGATCGACCCGACCAGCCACGCGGCGAACGCGGTCGTCATGAACAGCAAGATCTTCGACCGCACGACCGGCACGCCGACCGCGCGCGAGCTCTGCGCGGAACCACCGATCGCGAAGATCCAGTTGCCGAACCTGGTGCGCATCAGCACGGTCGACACGACGACGGTGAACAGCACCCACCAGATGATCGACACGTAGAAACTCGTGCCGGCGACCTGGAACGTCGAGGCGAACAGGAACCCCGCCGACTCGTAGCCGGCGGCGTCCCGCATGCCCGACACCTGCACGTTGCCGGTGACCAGGCGCGTGATGCCGAGGTTGAGGCCCTGCAACGCGAGGAAGCTGCCCAACGTCACGATGAAGCTCGGCAGGCCCGTGCGCATCACGAGCCAGCCGTTCAACGCGCCCACCGACAGCGCGAAGGCGAGCGACACCAGCAACGACAGCCAGACGTTGAGGCCCAGCTCGGTCGCGAGGAGAGCCGTGACGAGCGCGGTGGACGCGGTCATGACACCGGCGGACAGGTCGAACTCGCCGCCGATCATGAGCAGCGCCACCGCGACCGCCATGATGCCGAGCACGGAGGCGTCGTCCAGCCACGTGGCCGCGCCGCCCACGCTCAGGAACTCCTCGGTGACCACGGAGAAGAACAGGAACACGAGCAGTGCGCCGAGCATGGCGCCGATCTCGGGACGCTTGATCAGCTGGTCGAGCGGTCTCTGCCTGCCCAGCCGTTCGTCGGCAGCCGGCGGCGCTGTGGCTGTCACGGTCATCTCCCCGTTTCCCCTTACCTCTTGCCGTTCTTGGCGTACTCCGCGACCTTGTCCACGTTGGACTTGTCGACGAAGCCGGGTCCGGTGAGGACGGGCTTGCCACCGCCGAGCGTGTTGGCGTTGTCCCTGAAGAGCTTCAGCATCACGATCGGCAGGTAGCCCTGCTGGTACTGCTGCTGGTCGACGGCGAACAGCACGTCACCCGACTTGATCGAGTTGACGACGTCGGCGTTGAGGTCGAACGTCGCGACCTGCGCCTTGGAGCTCGCGCCCTTGGCGGCGGCCACCGCGTTCACGGCGACCTGCGGGTTCAGCGCCAGCACGCCGTCGACGGCGGAGTCGGACTGCAGCTTGGCCTTGATGCGGGCCTCGATGTCGGTGGGGTTGCTGATGTCGACCTGGAGGTTCTCGACCGCGGCGCCGAAACCGGCGCGGGCGCCGTCGCAGCGCTGGTTGAGGCCGGAGTTGCCGGCCTCGTGGATCACGCAGAGCAGCTTGGTCCTGCCCTCGGCCTTGAGCTTCTTGCCGGCTTCCTCACCGGCGATCGTCTCCTCCTGGCCGACGTGCGCCATGGCGCCGAACTCCGCGCTCTTCGCGCCGCCGGAGTTGATGGTGATGACCGGGATGCCCGCCTTCACCGCGTTGTCCACCGAGGTCTTCAGCGCGTCCGGGTTCGCCATCGACACCACGATGCCGCCGACCTTCTGCGACACGGCGTTGTCGATCAGCTTGGCCTGGGCGCCGGGGTCGCCGTCGGAGTTGTACGTGACGCCGACGCCGAGCTGCTTGCCCGCGTCCTCGGCGCCGGCCTTCACGACGCTCCAGAACGCGTCGCCGGCGGTGCCGTGCGTGATGACGGCGACCTTGAGGTCACCTGAGGCGGCCGGGGCGTTGTTGCCACCCGTGTTCTGGGAGCTCGTACCGGTGGGACCGCTGCAGGCGGCGAGTAGGGCGACGCCGGCGAGGGCTGCGCCCGCACGGATGACCAAGCGAGACTTCATCGTCTCCAGTCCCTTCAGAGGATCTTTCCGAGGTGCGCGAGGCTGCGCGCGGTGTCCTTCAATGGTGTGTCCACAGGACCACCGTGCTTCAGCCGGGTGTCCTGTTCAAGCACGAACCACCCCGTGTAGCCCGCCTCGTGGACGAGCCGCACCAGTGCTTCCACGTCCACGTCGCCGTCCCCGAGCGGCACGTAGATGCCCTGTTCCACGGCTTCGGTGTAGTTGAGATCGCCGCCGCGCACCTTCGCCGCGATCTCGCCGCGCACGTCCTTGAGGTGCACGTGGCCGATGCGGTCCGGGTGGCGGCGCGCCAGCTCGACCGGGTCCGTGCCGCCGATGAGGAGGTGGCCGGTGTCCAGGCAGAGCTGGAGGTCGGAGTCCGCGAGGAACCTCTCGACCTCCGCCTCCCGCTCGACGTGGGTGCCCGCGTGCGGGTGCAGCACTGTCCTGAGACCGTGCCCCGCGGCGATGTCGCGGATCTTCGCGCAGGTGCCGACGAGCGTGTCCCACTCGTCGTCGGTGAGCCCCGGGTTCTCGTCGTAGCCGTCCAGCCCGGTGGCGGCGGCGAGCACGAGCACCTCGGCGCCACCGGCCTCCAGGACCGCGGCGACGCGATCGGCTTCGTCCAGGGTGGACCGCACGTCCGTGTGCAGCGTGACCGCGAGGAAGCCGCCGACCAGCGTGAGGTCGTGGCCGCTCAGGAGGGTTCGCAACGCTTCGGGGTCCGCGGGCAGGTAGTCGGGCGGACCGAGTTCGGTGGCGGTGAGGCCCAGGGAGTGCATTTCGGACAGGACGGTCTCCGAGGGGAGCACGCTGCCCCAGCCGGGAACCTCGCACACGCCCCAGGAGATCGGGGCTCCCGCGATCTTCGCCATGCTCAGTCCCCCTCTGTGCTCGACTGCGCCGCCTCCGGCGTCGCGGAGGAATCCCCTTCAAGTCGGGATTCCTCGATCCTCACCGGTGCACCGCTGCGGCGCGACTGCTCACACGCTTCGGCCAGGCGAAGACTGATCAAACTCTCTCGCGCCGGTGACGGATTCGCGACCTCGCCCTTGATGACCTGCGTGAACAGGCTCATCTCGTTGACGTACGCGCGGTGGAACCGCTCGGGGAAGCCGGGGTAGGCGTCCGCGCCCGCCACGTGACCGCCCGGTTCCAGCGAGTTCAGCGGGGTGCGCGGGTCGACGCCCGCGACCAGGGAGTCCTTGCTGCCCATGACCTCGATGCGGTGGTCGTAGCCGACCGGGTCGTGGCGGCCGCCGGCCAGCGTGGCGTGCGCGCCGCCCGCGAACTTCAGCATCACCACGGCGTTGTCGACGTCGTCGGCGTCCGCGAACGCCTGGTGCACCAGGACCGAGCCGCTCGCGTAGACCTCGACGACCGGTTCGCCGACCAGCCACGGCACGCAGTCCAGGTCGTGGATGAGCAGGTCGCGGAAGATGCCGCCGGAGCTCGGCAGGTAGGAGAAGTCCGGCGGGTTCGCGTCGTTGCCGATGGCCCTGACCAGGTAGATGTCGCCGACCTCGCCCGCGCGGATGCGGCGGTTCAGCTCGTAGATGGCCGGGTCGAAGCGGCGCTGGAAGCCCACCAGCACCTCGACGCCGGACTTCTCGACGTCCTCGACCAGCGCGGTCATCTCGGCGACGTCGCTCGCGATCGGCTTCTCGCACAGCGTGGGGACGCCCTTGCCGATGGCCGCCCTGAGCATCTCCGGATGGGTGTTCGTCGGGGTGGCGAGCAGGACGCCGTCGACGTCGCCCAGCAACGTGTCGAGGTCGTCGACCGCCTTGGTCCCGGCGAGGCCGGCCGACGCCTGCGCGGCGCGACCGGGAACCGGGTCGAAGAGGAGCACCTCGTCGACCCCGTCCAGCGCGGCGAGGTTGGTCGCGTGCATGGTGCCGATCCTGCCGACACCCGCTACTCCGATCCGCATCGCAGGTTTCCCCTGTTCGTGGCTGTGATGTGTTAGAGCGCTCTATTGGTTGGAGCGCTCTAACCCTGTAACTTCGGCCACAGGGTGTCAAGAGGGGAGGTGGGTTCGGAGTGGTCAGGCCGACGATGGAGGACGTCGCTCTGCGGGCGGGCGTGTCCCGTGCGCTGGTCTCACTGGTGATGCGCGGCTCACCCAAGGTGAGCGAGCTGCGACGCACCGCTGTTCTGAAGGCCGCGGAAGAGCTGGGGTACTCCCCGCACGCCATGGCGCGGTCGTTGGCGTCACGCACGTCCACGGTTCTCGGCGTGATGGTGTCCGATCTGCACAACGCGTTCTTCGCGGAGGTCGTCGACGGCATCGACGAGGTGGCGCGCGCGCAGGGGTTCGACATCATCATCAACACCGGTGGCCGCTCGCCCGCCCGTGAGCGCCGCGCGCTGGAGTCGCTGCTGTCCTTCCGCCCCGCCGGGCTGATCCTGCTGTCGCCCGTCGTGCCCGCCACCGCGATCAGCAAGGCCGCGGAACAACTTCCCGTCGTCCTGGTGGCCCGTTCGTCTCGTGTGACCACTGTGGACACCGTGAACGACGACGGCGAGCAAGGCGCCCGGCTGGCCGTCGACCACCTGGTTTCGCTGGGGCACAAGCGCATTGCTCATCTGGACGGCGGCGAGGGAACGCAGGCCGGACCTCGTCGGCGCGGGTACGTCACCGCGATGGAGGCGCACGGGCTCGTTCCGCAGGTCGTGTCGTCCGAGTACACCGATGCCGCCGGGGCGCGGGCGATCCGAGAGCTGATCGCCGACGACGTTCTGCCCACGGCCATCCTGTCCTGCAACGACTTCAACGCCGTCGGCGCCATTTCGGCTCTGGAGGACGCCGGGCTGCGCGTGCCGCAAGACGTCTCCGTCGTGGGTTACGACAACACCTCGCTGGCCGCGTTGCGCCACGTCTCCCTGACCACGATCGACCAACCCCGTGCCGAGTTCGGCCGGTTGGCGGCCGACGCGCTTCTGCAGCGCGTCCGCGAAGAGCGCACCGAACCCGTGCGCCACCTCCTCAACCCCTCGCTCGTAGTCCGCACCACAACTGCCCCACCAGCGACTTCGCGTCGGTCGACCGGTTCCCTCTTTTCGTCAACCGCCGAAGGCGATTCGGCGGGAAGCGGGGACCGGACGACCGACTTCAGGCGAAGTCGCCGGAGCGGCGAAGCCGCGACCGACAAACACGGAGGCTTGCGTTGAGCACCATCCCCCACTGGATCGACGGCGCCCGCACCACGGGGGTGTCGTCCCGCACGTCCGACGTCTTCGACCCGGCCACCGGTGAGGTCTCCGCGCAGGTCGTGCTGGCCGAGCAGGCCGACGTCGACCTCGCGGTCTCCTCCTCGGTGAAGGCCGCCCAGTCCTGGTCGGAGTCGTCGCTGTCGACGCGGTCGCGGATCCTCTTCGAGTACCGCCACCTGCTGCACGCGCACCGCGACGAGCTCGCCGCGATCATCACGTCCGAGCACGGCAAGGTGCTCTCGGACGCGGCGGGCGAGGTGCAGCGCGGCCTGGAGGTCGTCGAGTTCGCGTGCGGCATCTCGCAGCTGCTGAAGGGCGAGCACTCCGAGCAGGTCTCGCGCGGGGTCGACGCGTACTCGCTGCGCCAGCCCCTGGGTGTCGTCGCGGGCATCACGCCGTTCAACTTCCCCGTGATGGTGCCGATGTGGATGTTCCCCATCGCCATCGCCACCGGGAACACGTTCGTCCTCAAGCCCTCCGAGCGCGACCCGTCGGCCTCGGTGCGGCTGGCCGAACTGTTCCAGGAGGCCGGTCTGCCCGACGGCGTGCTGAACGTCCTGCAGGGCGACGCGCTCGCGGTCAACGCGCTGCTCGACCACCCTGACGTCGCCGCGGCGTCGTTCGTCGGCTCGACCCCGATCGCGCGGCACGTCTACTCGCGCGGCACCGCGGCCGGCAAGCGCGTGCAGGCGCTGGGTGGCGCCAAGAACCACATGGTGGTGCTGCCGGACGCCGACCTCGACGTGGCCGCCGACGCCGCCGTCTCCGCTGGCTACGGCTCCGCCGGCGAGCGCTGCATGGCGATCTCGGTGGTCGTCGCGGTGGGCGGGACGGGCGACGAGCTGGTCGCCAAGATCGCCTCCCGCACCCGCGACCTGCACCCGTCGGTGCTGCCGGGCACCGACCCCGCCGCGCAGATGGGCCCGCTGGTCACCGGCGCGCACCGGGACAAGGTCCGGTCCTACGTGGACGCGGGCGAGGCGGCCGGTGCGACGCTCGTCGTCGACGGCCGTGACTACGCGCCGGAAGGACACCCGGACGGCTTCTGGCTCGCGCCGACGCTGTTCGACCACGTCACCCGCAACATGACGATCTACACGGACGAGATCTTCGGACCGGTGCTGTCGGTCGTCCGCGCCGACACGTTCGAGGACGCGGTGGAGCTGGTGAACGCCAACCCGTACGGCAACGGCACGGCCATCTACACCGGTGACGGCCTCGCCGCCCGTGAGTACCAGCGGCGCGTGCACGTCGGCATGGTCGGCATCAACGTGCCGATCCCCGTGCCGATGGCCTACTACTCGTTCGGCGGCTGGAAGGACTCGCTGTTCGGTGACACGCACGTGCACGGCGCCGAGGGCGTGAAGTTCTACACCCGCGCCAAGGCCGTCACGGCCCGCTGGCCGCAGCAGCACGGCGTGAACCTGGGCTTCCCGACCCACGGCTGAGAAGAAGAAAAGCCCCCGCTCGGTTCCGGAGCGGGGGCTTCTCTCGACATCTGATCAGGCGTCAACCTTCTCACGCTCGGCATCGGCGCCTGCGGGCGGTGTCGGTTTCGGCAGGAACTTCCTGATCAGGGGGAAGAACAAGATCAACACGATGATCACGTAGACGACGATCGCCATGGGGCTGTTGACCAGTCCGGTCAGCGATCCGTCGGACAGCTGCAGCGAGCGGCGCATCTGCTGTTCCGCGGCGGGGCCGAGGATCACGCCGATGATCGCGGGCAGCACCGGCAGGCCGTAGCGGCGCATGCCGAAGCCCAGCAGCCCGATCACGAACATCAGCAGCAGGTCGAAGATGTCCGCGTTGACGGCGTAGGCGCCGACCGAGGCGAAGAACAGGATGCCCGCGTAGAGGTACGGCCGCGGGATGCGCAGCAGTTTCACCCACAGCGGCGCCAGCGGCAGGTTCAGCACCAGCAGCAGCGTCAGTCCGATGAACAGCGACGCGATCAGCGCCCACACCAGGCCGGACTCGCGCTGGAACAGCAGCGGGCCCGGCTGGATGCCGTACTGCTGGAACGCCGCGAGCATGACCGCCGCGACCGCCGTGGTGGGCAGGCCCAGCGTCAGCATCGTGACCAGGGTGCCTGCGGCGGAGGCGGAGGCCGTGGACTCCGGTCCCGCGACGCCCTCGATGGCGCCCTTGCCGAACTCGTCCTTGTGCTTGGAGAGCCGCTTCTCCGTCACGTACGACAGGAAGGTCGGGATCTCCGCGCCACCGGCGGGGATCGCACCGAACGGGAAGCCGATCACCGGCCCGCGCAGCCACGGCTTCCAGGTGCGCTTGAGGTCGGCCTTCGACAGCCACGGACGGCCGACCGGGATCGGTTCGAACGGCTTGCGGCGCAGGTGGGCGGCCACCCACAGGGCCTCGCCGACCGCGAACAGGGCCACGGCGACCACGACGATGTCGATGCCGTCCGCAAGGTGCAGCGAGCCGAACGTGAGGCGCTGCTGGCCGGTCATCTCGTCGAGGCCGACCAGGCCGAGCGTCAGGCCGATGAGCAGCGACGCGAACCCGCGGATCCGCGAGGCGCCCAGCACCGAGGTCACCGCGATGAACGCCAGCACCATGACGGCGAACAGGTCGGGCGCGCCGATGTCGACGGCGTGCTTGGCCACGAACGGCGCCAGCAGCACGATCAGGATCGTGCCGATGATGCCGCCGGTGAAGTGGCCGATGGCAGCGGCGGCAAGCGCTTGCGCACCACGTCCCTTGCGGGCCATGGGATTGCCTTCGAACGCGGCCACGACCGCGGCGCTCTCACCTGGCGTGTTGAGCAGGATCGACGTGGTCGAGCCGCCGAACATGCCGCCGTAGTAGATGCCGGCGAACATGATGAACGCGCCGGTCGGCTCCATGCCGTAGGTGACGGGCAGCAGCAGTGCCACCGCCATGGCAGGGCCGATGCCCGGCAGGACGCCGATCGCCGTGCCGAGCAGCACGCCGATCGCGGCGAGCAGCAGGTGTGTCGGCGTCAGCGCGGTCGCGAAGCCGTCGAGCAGTTGTTCCACCTAGAACACCTCCATCAACGGGCCACCGGGGAGCGGGACGCCGAGCAGGTTGTTGAACACGACGAACGTGAAGATCGACAGGCTGGCCGCGATCAGCGGGTCGCGGACCAGGTTGCGGCTGCCGAGCGCGTAGGCGGCGCCCCAGAACAGGATCGCGCCGGAGATCGGGAACCCGACCGCGCCGATCAGCACGGCGTTCGCGAGGAAGGCGCCGCACAGCAGCAGGACCGTGCGCCAGTCGGCCGGCGCGGACAGGTCGACGTCCTCGCCCGCCTCCGCCTCGCCGCGGCCGCCGCGCAGGACGTCACGGGCCAGGAGCACCGCGACGAGCAGCAGCAGCGAGCCGACCAGGATCGGCACCGCCTTCGGCCCGACGGGGCCGCGCTGGGCGAAGTCGGTGGGGATGCGCAGCGCGTCGGTCAGCACCAGCACGCCGAGCACGACCAGCAGGGCGCAGACGCCCAGTTCGGAGTGGTCGCGGAGCCACTGCTTGGGCCCCGGCTTCGTCACGGTCGTCATGCCAGCCCCAAGTCCTTGAGCACCGTTGCCACCCGCTTGTTCTCGTCGTCCAGGAAGGTCCTGAACTCGTCTCCCGGCGCGAAGGCGTCCGTCCAGCCGTTGCGCTGCAACGCTTCCGTCCACTGCGGCGTCTTGTGGAGGTTCTGGAACACCTCGACCAGCTTCGCCTTGTCGGTCGGGGAGATCCCCGGCGGCGCGACGATGCCGCGCCAGTTGGTGAACTCGACGTCCACACCGGACTGCCGCAGCGTCGGTGCGTCGATTCCCTCGATCCGGTCCTTGCTCGTCACCGCGAGCACCCGCAACGTGCCGGCCTGGATCTGGTCGCGGTACTCGCCGACGCCGGAGACGCCGAACGCGACCTTGCCGCCGAGCACGGACGCCAGCAGCTCGCCACCGCCGTCGAACGGGATGTAGTTGACGGTCTTCGGCGGCAGGCCCACGGCCTTCGCGATCAGCATCGGCGCGAGGTGGTCCGGGCCGCCGGGAGCGGAGCCACCGCCGACGGTCACGGTGCCGGGGTTGGCCTTCCACGCGTCGACGAGTTGTTGCATCGACGTGTACGGCGAGTCCTTCGCCACCACGACGATGTCCGGTTCCTCGATCAGCTTCGCGATCGGCGTGGTGTCGAGCAGCGAGTTCGGCGACTTGTTCGTGTACACCGCGCCCACGACGCCCAGGCCCATCGACATGATCAGCTTGCCGTTGCCGCGCTCGCCGACCGTGCGCCCGAGCCCGACCGTGCCGCCGGCGCCGGGGAGGTTGAACACCTCGGCGTTGCGCAGCAGGTCAGCGTCCTCCATGGCCTTCGCCGCCGTGCGGGCGGTGATGTCGTAACCGCCACCCGGCGAGTTCGGCACCAGCACGCGCAACGACCGCACCTGGCTGTTCTCACCGCTGTCCGCACCCGGTGACAGCAGCGGCGGCACCAGCAGGACGGCGAGCAACGCCGTCGCCACCGACACCCACACCTTCACCGACACTGTGATCCCCGCCTCTCGTCCGCGTGGTTGGACATGTTGCTCTCGTGTAAACCTTGATGTCGCTCTTGCGCTCTCAAGGTTTCTTTCGGTCTTTCTGGTCACGGGAGGTCTCATGCGTCGCCGCCGTTCCCTGGCCAGTCAGCTCCTCGCTTGGCAACTCGTAGTCGTCACGCTGCTACTGGGCGCGGTCGGCGCGCTGACAGTCGTCCAGACGGGCAACAACTTTCGCTCCAACGAGGAGCGCCGGATGCTGTCCGTCGCGGAGACGGTGGCGGCGAACTCGCTGGTCCAGGAGCAGATGGGCAACTGGCGCCTGCTGTCGGCGCCCGCGGAGACGGCCCGCAGCCTGTCCGGTGCCTCCTACGTGCTGATCCTGAACGACAGGCGGCTCGTGATCGCCTCGCCGGACCCGGCCCAGATCGGGTCCACTCTGGACACCGGGACCACGGCGCTGGAGGGCAGGTCGTGGACGGGCACGGCCGGCGGCTCGATCGAGGCGCACGTGCCGGTGTTCGACCCGGTCAGCCGTCGCGTGAACGGCATGGTGATCGCGGGCGCGGAGGACCCCGGCATCTTCGCCGGCGCGCTGGAGCAGCCCGTCGACGTGCTGCGGTACCTCGCGATCGCGCTGCTCATCGGCGTCACCGGGTCGTTGTTGCTGGCCAGGCGGGTGAAGAACCAGACGCTCGGCCTGGAGCCGCACGAGATCACCGCGCTGGTCGAGAACCGCGAGGCGTTGCTGCACGGCATCCGCGAGGGTGTCGTCGGCCTCGACGGCCAGAACCGGATCACCCTGGTCAACGACCACGCGAGCGACCTGCTGGCGTTGCCGGAGGACGCGGTCGGCCGCTCGGTCGAGGAGCTGGAGCTCAACGACCGGCTGCGCGACGTGCTGACCGGCCGCGCGACCGGCGTCGACCAGCTGGTGCTGCGGCAGGGCGTCGTGCTCACGCTGAACCGCATGCCGATCGAGGGTGGCGACGGCGCGGTCGTGACGTTGCGGGACCGCACGGAACTCCTTGCGCTGCAACACGAGCTCGACGCATCGCAGCACGCGACGGACACGCTGCGGGCGCAGGCGCACGAGTTCGCGAACCGGCTGCACACCATCGCCGGGCTGATCTCGTTGAAGGAGTACGACGAGGTCACCAACTACGTTCACCAGATCAGCTCGGCGCAGGACCAGTGGCGGGCAGAGGTCGGTTCGTCGATCGGCGACCCGGCCGTGGCCGCGCTGCTGATCGCGAAGGCGTCGCTCGCGGCCGAACGCGGCACGGTGCTGCGGTTGTCGCCCGACAGCGTGCTGGGCCGGGTGGACGACGCGCTGTCGGCTGACCTGGTGATGGTGCTGGGAAATCTCGTCGACAACGCGCTGGACGCGCTGAGCTCGCTGAGCACGAACGGCACTCAGAAGTGGATCGAGGTAGGTGTGCTGCAGATGGACGACGAGGTCCAGGTGGTGGTCCGCGACTCCGGCCCCGGCGTGGCGCCGGAGCTCGCGGAGGAGGTGTTCCGGCACGGGTTCACGACCAAGGCGGCATCACACGGCGAACGTGGCATCGGGCTCGCGCTGATCAGGCGGGCCTGCCTGCGGCGCGGGGGTTCGGTGAGCGTGTCGGGGTCGGTCTTCACGGCAAGGCTGCCCTGGTGATCCGGGTGCTCGTCGTCGACGACGACTTCATGGTGGCCAAGGTCCACAGCGGTTATGTCGCGCGCACGGAGGGTTTCGAGGTCGTCGGGGTCGCGCACACCGGCGGGGACGCGCTGCGGCTGGTGGCCTCCCTGAAACCCGACCTCGTGCTGCTCGACGTCTACCTGCCGGACCAGAGCGGGCTGGAAGTGCTGAAGTCGTTGCGCGCCAACGAGGACGTGGACGTCATCGTGATCACGGCGGCGACCGACGTCGACACCGTGCGCGGTGCGATGCGCGGCGGAGTCCTGCACTACCTGATCAAGCCGTTCGACTACCCGGCGTTGCGCGACCAGCTCGCGCACTTCGCGTCGTTGCGCGAGAAGCTGCACGGGCTCGCCTCGGCGGGGCAGGCGGACGTGGACCAGGTGTTCGGCGCACGTCCCACCTCGAAACCGTTGCTGCCCAAGGGTTTGACGCCGGAGACCGCACGACTCGTGGAGAACGCGCTGCGGTCGCACCCGGACGGGCTCTCGGCCTCGGAATGCGCTTCGTCGACCGGCGTCGCCCGGGTGAGTGCGCGCAGGTACCTGGAGCACTTCGTGTCCATCGGCAGGGCGGAGGTTCGCTTGCGGTACGGCGGAACCGGTCGACCGGAACGGATCTACGCTTTGGTGGGATGACCGCTGACCTTCGCCGCGTCTTTCGACGTTCAGACGGGTGTATCGCGGCGCGAGGCGCCCTGCTGAGCGCCGGAAGACGTGGTGGAGATTGCGGTCATCCCACCTAATCCCAGGAGCCTGAACGGCCTCGGCCGCGTTTGGTGTCCGCGCGGCGCTTCTTCGAGGCGATGCGGCGGTCCTGCGAACCCCTCGTGGGCTTCGTCGGCCTGCGCATCGGCGGTGGCGGCGCGGCGGCGGTCCTCAGGAGCGCGGCGAGGCGTTCGCGGGCGGCGGCGCGGTTCTGCAGCTGCGCGCGGTGCTCGGACGCGGCGATCGTCAGCACGCCGTCGACGAGCCTGCCCTCCAGGCGTTCGAGCATCCTGCGCTTGAGGTGCTCGGGGACCGACGGCGAGGCAGCCAGGTCGAACGAGAGCTCCACACGGCTGTCCGCCGTGTTCACCCCCTGCCCGCCCGGCCCACCTGACCTGGAAAAACGTTCGCGCAACTCGGACGCCGGAATCACCAGCGTCCTCGTCACGGTCACGTCGTTCATGCCTTGAAGGTTAATAGGTCAGCCCCGGCGAAGTCGCGATCTTTATCAGCGTCTCGCGGTCGAGCACCGGCGCCGGCCGGGTCTCGGGGCCGTCCAGTTTCGGCATGCCGGCCACGTTGGTGCGGAACTCTCCCACGTTGACGCTGCTGACCTTGACGTACGCACCGTCCGGTCGAAGCGCCTCCACCTGGTAGATGTGGACGCCGTCCTGCTTGCCCGCGACGCTGGACCGGATCTTGATGCCGCCGACCTCCCGAAGCTCGCACGGCGCGACCTCGGGCTCGAAGCACGTGCTGAGGTCTGTGCCGCCGTTGCCGCGGTGGAGCTCGATCGTCACGGCACCGGTGCCCTGGGCGTCCTTCAGCAGTGCCACGGCGCGACGGATGTCTCCGGTGTCGAAGAACTCCAGCGCACCTGCCGGGACGCCCTGGGCGTCCTGCACGGTGACTCCGGCCGGGATCACGTCGGCGTCGCGCAGGATCGCGGTGAGCTGGTCGTTGCGGTCGACGACCACCTCCGCGGAAGTCGAGTCCGCTCCGGACAGCTGCCGCGGCAGCGCCAGGTATCCGACCGTGCCCAGCCCCGCCATCACGACGAAGACCACCGCCGTCGCGATGGCGGCCCGCCTGCGGGCGAGCTTCGTCCTGCCCTTGCGGATCACCTCGGAGGTGTGGATCCGCGACGCGGGCTCGTTCTCCAGCAGGTCGCGCAACGCGGCGAGGCCCTTGGCGGCCTGACTCTTCACCGTGCCCTCCGTCCTGCCGAGGATGCGGGCGGTCTCGGTGATGCTCAGGTCCTCCCAGTACCGCAGCACGACGACAGCGCGTTGCCCAGGCGGCAACGCGTCGAGCGCCTGGCGCAGGTCGAGGTCGGAGGCC
>JASLAV010000250.1 GCA_030146905.1 Lentzea sp.
GCGGTGCTGATGGAGGTCGTCGAGCACATCGACCCGTCGCGCCTGCCGGCGCTGGAGCACTCGGTGTTCGTGGTCGCGAGGCCGCGGACGGTGCTGGTGACGACGCCGAACGTCGAGTACAACCCGCTCTTCGAGACGCTGCCGGAGGGTCAGATGAGGCACTCCGACCACCGTTTCGAATGGACGCGGGCGGAGTTCGCGCAGTGGGCGGACGGCGTTGCCGCACGCCGTGGTTACGAAGTGCGCTACGTGCCGATCGGGCCGGAGGACGCCGAGCGCGGCGCACCGACCCAGATGGCCGTTTTCAGCTCGAAGGACGTGAACCGATGGAACTGAAGATCCCCGACCTGTGTCTGGTGGTGCTGATCGGCGCCTCCGGTTCTGGCAAGTCCACGTTCGCGCGCAAGCACTTCCTCCCCACGCAGGTGCTGTCGAGCGACTACTTCCGCGGGCTGGTCGCGGACGACGAGAACGACCAGTCGGCGTCCGCGGCGGCCTTCGACGTGTTGCACTACGTGGCGAGCAAGCGGCTGGAGGCAGGACGCGTCACGGTGATCGACGCGACCAACGTGCAGGCGCCTGACCGGGCCAAGCTCGTCGAGGTCGCGAAGAGGGCGAACGTGCTGCCCGTCGCGATCGTGCTCGACACCCCGGCCGAGGTGTGCCTGCGGCGCAACGCGACCCGCCCTGACCGCGACTTCGGCGCGCACGTCGTGAAGCGGCACCGGGACGCGTTGCGGCGGTCGCTGAAGTTCCTCGGCAAGGAGGGGTTCAAGCGCGTGCACGTGCTGCGCTCCGAGTCCGAAGTGGACGAGGCGACCATCGTGTACGAGCGGCTGCTCAACGACCTCAGGCATGAGACCGGCCCGTTCGACGTGATCGGCGACGTGCACGGCTGCCGCGCGGAGCTGGAGGAGCTGCTCGCCGAGCTCGGCTACACCCTGGTCCGCGACGACCAGGGCCGTGCCGTCGACGCCGTTCCGCCGGACGGCCGCAAGGCCGTCTTCGTCGGAGACCTCGTGGACCGCGGACCGGACACCCCTGGTGTGCTGCGTCTCGTGATGGGCATGGTCGGCAACGGCCACGCCTTGTGCGTGCGCGGAAACCACGAGGAGAAGCTGGTCAGGGCGTTGCGCGGGCACAAGGTGACGGTGCGGCACGGCCTGGAGAAGTCGCTGGAGCAGCTCGCGCACGAGACCCCCGAGTTCCGGCGCGAGGCGGAGAAGTTCTGCGACGGCCTGATCGCGCACTACGTCCTCGACGGCGGCAACCTCGTCGTGGCGCACGCGGGTCTGCCCGAGCGCTACCACGGCCGTGCGTCGGCGAAGGTGCGCAGCTTCGCCCTGTACGGCGACACGACCGGCGAGACCGACGAGCACGGGCTGCCGGTGCGCCTGCCGTGGGCGAACGACTACCGCGGTGCCGCGATGGTGCTGTACGGCCACGTCCTGGTGCCGGAGGCGGAGTGGGTCAACAACACCATGTGCCTCGAAACGGGTGTGGTGTTCGGCGGGAAGCTGACCGCGCTGCGCTACCCGTCGCGTGAGCTCGTGTCCGTGAAGGCGCACCAGACCTGGTACGAGAACAGCTCGCCGTTCCCTCCCAGGGCTGTCGAGCGCGAGCCCGACGTGCTGGCGCTGACCGACGTCACGGGTCTGCGCCGGATCGAGACGTCGGTGACGGGTGCCGTGACGATCCGGCCGGAGCAGTCGGCGAGCGCGCTGGAGGTCATGAGCCGGTTCGCGATCGACCCGCACGACCTGCTGTACCTGCCGCCCACGATGGCACCGACGACGACCTCGCAGCGCGACGACGTGCTGGAGCACCCGGAGGACGCCTTCGCCGAGTACCGGTCGGCCGGGGTCTCGCAGGTGATCTGCGAGGAGAAGCACATGGGCTCCCGCGCGGTGTTGCTGGTGCGCGAGGAAGGCGGTGCCATCTACACGCGCACCGGACGTGCGTTCTTCGACGGCGCGCTGGGTGACTCGTTGCTCGACCGCGTGCGTTCGGCGTGTGCCGAGCTGTTCGAGGAGTTCGCCACGGACTGGCTGCTCATCGACGCCGAACTGATGCCGTGGAACGCCAAGGCCTCCGGGCTGATCCGCGAGCAGTACGCGGCGGTCGGCGCGGCCGCCGGTGGAGCGCTGCCGGTCGCCGTCGAGGCGCTGGAAACGGCCGCCGCACGCGGTGTCGACGTGGCGGACCTGCTGGCGCGCACCACTCAGCGTGCCGGGAACGCTGCGGCGTACACCGCGGCCTACGAGCGGTACTGCTGGCCGGTCGACGGGCTGGAAGGCGTCCGCATCGCGCCGTTCCAGCTGCTGGCGGCCGCGGGACGGACGTTCCACGACCGTTCGCACCTGTGGCACCTGGAGACGCTGGCGAAGCTGGAAGGGCCGTTGTTCCAGCGGACCCGGCACCTCGTGGTCGACGTCGGCGATCCGGAACAGGTCGCGGCCGGCGTCAGGTGGTGGGAGGAGCTGACCGCGGACGGCGGCGAGGGGATGGTCGTGAAGCCGCTGGCCAACCTCGGCCGGCGGGTGCAGCCGGGCGTGAAGGTGCGCGGGCGCGAGTACCTGCGGATCATCTACGGCCCGGACTACACGCAGCCGGAGAACCTCTCCCGGCTGCGCAAGCGCAGCCTCGGCCGCAAACGCGGTCTCGCGCTGCGCGAGTACGCCCTGGGCATCGAGGCGCTCGAACGCGTCGCGCGCGGCGAGCCGTTGTGGCGCGTGCACGAATGCGTTTTCGGCGTGCTGGCCCTGGAATCGGAACCGGTGGACCCAAGACTGTGATTCTCGAAGTGGTCATCGGCTCGCACGCCTACGGGCTCGCGAGCGAGGAGTCCGATGTGGACAGACGCGGGGTGTTCGTCGCGCCCACGGAGTCGTTCTGGCGTCTGGAGAAACCCCCGACGAGCATCGAGGGGCCGGAACCGGAACGGCTGAGCTGGGAGGTCGAGCACTTCTGCAAGCTCGGCCTGAAGTCGAACCCGACGGTGCTCGAGACGCTGGTGAGCCCGCTGGTCGAGATCAGCACGCCGCTGGGAGAGGAGCTGCGGGACCTGCTGCCCGCGTTCCTCTCCCGGTACGCGGTGCGGGCGTTCACGCGCGCGACGGAGATGCAGCTGTCGCGTGCCGGGCGCAACCTCAAGCCGAAGCAGCTCATGCACGTGGTGAGGCTTCGGCTGGTGGGCCTGAACCTGGTGCGCACCGGCCGCTACGACATCGCGGCGGACCGGACGCTGCTCAAGATCCGCGACGGCTCCATGCCGTGGGACGACGCGGTGGCGTGGGCGCACCGGCTCGGTGATGAGATCGCGGATGCGCGTGGTCCGCTCCCGGAGGAGCCGGACAGGGCCCGCGTCGAGGACTGGCTGGTTTCCGTGCGCAGGAGGTCGTTGTGAGTTACGAGGTTCCCGACCTGAGCGAGGTCGTGGCCGAGCAGTCCCACGGGCTGCTGTTCGCGACCGTGTCCGGGGCGCACCTGTACGGGTTCCCGTCCCGCGACTCGGACGTGGACCTGCGCGGCGTGCACGTCCTGCCGCTCGACGAGGTCCTCGGCCTGCACCACGGGCCGGAGACGAAGGAACGGATGTGGGTGCGGGACGGGGTCGAGATCGACCTCGTGACGCACGACGTGCAGAAGTTCTGCAGGCTGCTCACGCGCCCCAACGGCTACGTGCTGGAACAGCTGCTCTCGCCGCTGGTCGTGCACACCACGGACGCGCACCGGCGGCTCAAGGACCTCGCCGCCGGGTGTCTGACCTCACGGCACGGGCACCACTACCGCGGGTTCGCCGTGACGCAGTGGCGGCTGTTCGAGAAGACCGGCGAGATCAAGCCGCTGCTCTACACGTTCCGCGCGCTGTTCACCGGCGTGCACCTGCTGCGCACCGGTGAGGTGAACGCGCACCTGCCGACGTTGCTGGAGAAGCTCGACGGCCCCGGCTACCTGCCCGCGCTCATCGAGGCCAAGGTCCTCGGCGAGCACCGGGGCCTGGCCGGCGTGCCCGGCAGGCCCGCTCCCGAACGGCTGGAGGCGGACCTCGCGCACTGGCACGAGGAGCTGCGGCAGGCGCGGGAGACCAGCGAACTGCCCGTGGACCCGCCGGCGTTCGAGGCGGTGCACGAGTTCGTGGTCGCGACCCGGCTGGGCTAGTCCTTCTTCTTCTCCGCCGCGGCGGCCTCGGAGGGCTTCTCCTCCGGGGCCGGCTCGTCGAACGACGCCGGCAAGCCCTTGATGTGCTTGTTCATCGACTTGACGAGGAAGAAGACGGCGATGAAGAAGACGATCAGCAGGACGAGGCCGACCGGGGAGGACTTGCCGAAGTCCTCACCCTGGCCGCCCTTGTCGTTGTTCGTGTTCGACGGCTGCACGGCGACGAGCGCCGCCGTGCTGCCGAGGTCGAATTCTGGGGAGAGCACCCCTAGACCTTAACTCCGGCGAACAGGTCGTTCTCCGGCAGCGTCGAGTCGACCAGCGAGCGCACGAGCTCGTACTCCTCGGTCGGCCAGACCTCGCGCTGCAGGTCCTGCGGGATGGCGAACCAGCGGCTCGTCGGGTCGATCTGCGTGGCGTGCGCCTTCAGGGCCTCGTCGCGGACCTCGAAGTAGTCGGCGCACTCGACCTGCGTGGTCACCCTGTCCATGACGTCGGGACGGTCGGCGTCCCAGGTCGAGAGCCACTCCTTGTAGGGCGACTCCAGGCCACGGGCCTCCATGGCCTCGTGGAACGCCATCAGCTTGGCGCGGGAGAAGCCGTGCGAGTAGTAGACCTTCTGCGCCTCCCACGGCTCGCCCAGCGAGGGGTCGAACTCCGGGTCGGCCGCGGCGTCCAGCGCGGCCATCGAGATCTCGTGCGTGCGGATGTGGTCCGGGTGCGGGTAGCCGCCGTTCTCGTCGTAGGTCACGACGACGTGCGGGCGAAAGTCGCGGATGGCCTCCACCAGCGACGGCACCGACTCCTCCAGCGGCACCAGGGCGAAGCAGCCCTCCGGCAGCGGCGGCATCGGGTCGCCCTCCGGCAGACCGGAGTCCTTGAAGCCCAGCCAGCGGTGCTGGATGCCGAGGATCTTGGCCGCGCGGGCCATCTCCTCCCGGCGGACCTCGATGATGTTCTCGAGCACGTCCGGCCTGTCCATCGCCGGGTTGAGGATGCTGCCCGCACCACCGTCGGTACAGGTCACGACCATCACGTCGTGGCCTTCCGCGATGTAGCGGGCCATCGTGGCCGCGCCCTTGCTCGACTCGTCGTCGGGATGTGCGTGCACTGCCATTAGGCGCAGCTTGTCGGCCATGACCCCCGTGGTCCTCCTGTGTGAACGGTCCTGCGACACTCAACAACCGAATGTCAGTCGCCATTGTTCCCCACGACCCGAGGAGGCGCGGACAAGTGGCACAGCGCGCGCTCCCCGTGGGGCGCTACAGCAGACAGGGCAGCAAGCCTCTCGCGAGGTGGACGCGGTGGGCATTACTCGCTGTAGCCATTGCGGCCGGTGCGCTGATCGCGTTCGTCGGTTACCGAAATCTCGGTACAAAGCCGATCGAGGCGAAGCAGACGGCGTTCACCATCCTCGGCGACGACCGCGTAGAGGTCAGTTTCGAGGTTTCCCGAGATCAACCGGAGCAGGCGGCGGTCTGCATCATTCGGGCCCGGTCCAAGGACGGGGACGAAGCAGGTCGGCGTGAAGTTCTCGTTCCACCGGGAAATTCGCTCGTCGTCGAGACAACTGTTCTCCGCACTTCGAAGCCGCCGGTCACCGGCGAAGTGTTCGGGTGCTCCTACCAGGTTCCCCCCTACTTGTCCACGAGCTAGCGGCCAAGCGGGTGATCTGCGGTTTAAACGGCGAGATGGGGAACAAATCGCCGTCGCTGAACGTTGTCTCCGTGTTACTATTGCAGCTCAAGCACGGCCCCGGCGCGGGCCGTGTTTTTCCGTTCCGGGCCACGGCCCGGGAACTATCTGGGGCACACGTGTGCGCCAGAGCAAGACGAGGAGTTGGTGACCGTGAGCGACACCCAGGTGACCTGGCTGACCCAGGAGGCCTACGACCGGCTCAAGGCTGAGCTGGACGAACTCATCGCGTACCGCCCGGTCATGGCTGCCGAGATCAACGCCCGTCGCGAAGAGGGCGACCTCCGCGAGAACGGTGGCTACCACGCGGCCCGCGAGGAGCAGGGCAAGCAGGAGGCGCGGATTCGCCAGCTGCACGAGCTGCTCCAGGCCGCGAAGGTCGGCGAGGCCCCCACCACCAAGGGTGTCGCTGCTCCGGGAACGGTGCTCACGATCCGTTACGAAGGCGACGACGAGACGGAGACCTTCCTGCTCGCGACCCGCGAAGAGGGCGCGCACGGCGAGATGGAGGTCTACTCCCCGCTCTCGCCGCTCGGCAAGGCCCTGAACGGCGCGAAGGACGGCGAGACCGTCCAGTACGAGCTGCCCAACGGCAAGCTCCAGAAGGTCACGCTGATCTCCGCCGTCCCGTACGCGGGGTGACCAGCAGGCGAACATGCTCTGAAACACGCGCAGGGGCGGTCACTTCGGTGACCGCCCCTTCGTCTTCTTGACGCGCTCCAGCAGCGGCCGCACGCGCGGGGGCACGGGCGTCGACAGCGCGATCGAGGTGGACAGCCTGCGCACGTGCGGGACGTCGACGATGTGGTCGACCACGCGCTGGAGGTCGGCGTTCGACCGGGCGACCATTCTCACGAAGAGATCTCCCTGACCCGTCGTCGCGTGCACCTCGCACACCTCGCTGATGGCGGCCAGCCCTTCGCACACCTCCGCCCGCCGCCCCTGCGCGATCTCGACGACCGCGAACGCCGTCAGCCCGTAGCCCATCGCGCCGAGGTCCAGCGCCGGCGGGAACCCGGTGAGCACGCCCCTGTCCGTGAGCCGGTCCAGCCGGGCCTGCACGGTTCCCCGTGCGACGCCGAGCCTCCTGGAGCATTCGAGGACGCCGAGACGGGGTTCGTCGGTCAAGAGCAGCAGCAGCTTCGCGTCCAGTTCGTCGACGGGCTGGTCAGAGTGCTCACTCTGTTCGTCAGTGGCCATAGATCACTATACAAATTGTGCAGTGGAATCGCTGACTATTGCTCATCCTGCTAGGTCGACTCATGCTGTGGAGCATGACGCAGCAGCTTGACGACGTGAGCTACGACCAGCTCAGGCAGCTCGTGGGCTTGGTCGACTACGACGCGACCAAGGACCCATTCCCCGTGCGCGCCATGGACGCCGTGGTGTTCGTCGCGGGCAACGCCACGCAGACCGCGTGGCTCTACCAGGTGGCGTTCGGCATGGAGCTCGTGGCCTACGCGGGCCCCGAGACCGGCCAGCGCAGCCACAAGTCGTTCGTGCTGAAGTCGGGCTCGGCCCGCTTCGTGATCCACGGCGGCGTCACGCCCGGCTCCGAGCTCCTCGACCACCACCGCCGCCACGGAGACGGCGTCGTGGACCTCGCGCTTGAGGTCGGCGACGTCGACCAGTGCATCGCTCACGCCCGCAAGCAGGGCGCGACCGTGCTGGAGGAGCCGCACGACGTGTCAGACGAGCACGGCACGGTCCGTCTCGCGGCCATCGCGACCTACGGCGAGACCCGCCACACGCTGGTCGACCGCTCCCGCTACTCCGGCCCCTACCTGCCCGGCTACGTGGCGCGGACGTCCACGGTGAAGCGGCCGGAGGGCGCGCCGAAGCGCCTGTTCCAGGCCGTCGACCACTGCGTCGGCAACGTCGAGCTCGGCAAGATGGACTACTGGGTCGAGTGGTACAACCGCGTCATGGGCTTCGTGAACATGGCGGAGTTCATCGGCGACGACATCGCCACGGACTACTCGGCGCTGATGTCCAAGGTCGTCTCCAACGGCAACCACCGCGTCAAGTTCCCGCTGAACGAGCCGGCGATCGCGAAGAAGAAGTCGCAGATCGACGAGTACCTCGAGTTCTACGAGGGTGCCGGCGTCCAGCACATCGCGCTGGCGACCAACGACATCATCCGCACGGTCACGGCCATGCGCGACGCGGGCGTCGAGTTCCTGGAGACCCCGGACTCCTACTACGACGACCCGGAGCTGCGCGCCAGGATCGGCGAGGTCCGCGTGCCGATCGAGGTCCTCAAGGAGCACCGCATCCTGGTCGACCGCGACGAGGACGGCTACCTGCTGCAGATCTTCACCAAGCCGATCGGCGACCGCCCGACCGTCTTCTACGAGTTGATCGAGCGCCACGGCTCGCTGGGCTTCGGCAAGGGCAACTTCAAGGCCCTCTTCGAGGCCATCGAGCGCGAGCAGGAGCGCCGCGGCAACCTCTGATGGCGATCCCCCGGTAGGCTGCCTTACGGGGGACTCACATCGTGGGGAGGTGGCATGGCATTCGTACGACGCGTGGCCGCGGTCATTCCGCTGGTCGGAGCCGTGACCACGGCTGTGGCACTGACCGGCGCGGCGTTCTTGACCGTGGCGCACGCCGGCTGTGACGAGGCCGGCCGCTTCGTCCGCACCGGTGAGTCGATCGAGTTCGTCGGTGGCTGTGTGAACGGCGCCGATCTTCCGGCGGCTCC
>JASLAV010000297.1 GCA_030146905.1 Lentzea sp.
ACTCGTCGCCGAGGTGCGAAAACATATTTCCCGCGAATTTGTCAACGCGATCCGCATGATGGACGGCGCTGACACAGTCGTGAACGGCGGGTTGCGCGTACATGTTCGCCAGAACGCGCTCGAAATTGGTCAGGAAGGCGCATTCGCTGAATTCAACCGTACCTCGTTCGGGACCGTCGGAGGCGTCGTAGGCGCGATTAGCCGAGGTATTCGGGACAATCTCACCCTGGCGGGTGAGCACCGGCCGATCCGGGCGGGCGGGCCCTTCTGCGAGAGCGTCCCCGGCCTGCGGTACCCGATCGCGCAGGGCCCGATGACGCGCGTCAGCGACCAGCCCGCGTTCGCCGCGGCCGTCGCCGAGGGCGGGGCGCTGCCGTTCCTCGCGCTCGCGCTGATGGAGGGCGACGCGGTCCGCGAGCTCCTCGGCCAGACCGCGGGGAAGCTCGGCGACCGGCCCTGGGGCGTCGGCCTGCTCGGGTTCGCGCCGCCGGAGCTGCGGGCGCGGCAGATGGAGGCCGTGCTGGCCGTGCGGCCGCGGTACGCGATCGTCGCCGGGGGCACGCCCGCGCAGGCACGGGAGCTGGAGGACGCGGGGATCGAGGCGTTCCTGCACGTCCCGTCGCCCGCGCTGCTGCGCCGGTTCCTCGACGAGGGCGCGCGCAAGTTCGTCTTCGAGGGCTCCGAGTGCGGCGGGCACACCGGTCCCCGCACCAGCTTCACGTTGTGGCAGCAGCAGATCGACGTCCTGCGTGGACGCGAGAAGGACGTCGGCGACGTCACCGCGCTGTTCGCGGGCGGCATCCACGACGCCCGCTCCGCCGCGATGATCTCCGCGATGACCGCACCGATCGCGGCACGGGGTGCGGCCGTCGGCGTGCTCGTCGGCACCGCCTACCTGTTCACCGAGGAGGCGGTGGAGCACGGCGCGATCCAGCCGGTGTTCCAGCAGGTCGCGCTGGAGTGCGAGGACACGGCGCTGCTGGAGACCTCACCCGGCCACGCCGTCCGCTGCGCCCAGACGTCCTACGTGGACACCTTCGAGCAGGCCCGCGCCGAGCTCGCCGGTCTGCCCAAGCAGGAGAGCTGGGAACGGCTCGAACAGCTCAACCTCGGACGGCTCCGGCTCGCGAGCCGCGGCCTGGTGCGCGGCGAGTCCGGTCTGGAGGAGGTCGGCGACGACGAGCAGCGCCGCGAGGGCATGTTCATGATCGGGCAGGTCGCGACGCTGCGGTCCGAACGCACCACGATCACCCGGCTGCACGAGGACATCGTCTCCGGTGTGCTCCCCGGGACCGGCGCCGAGACCACCGGGTCCGCACCGCTGGACGTCGCGATCGTCGGCATGGCGGCGATCATGCCCGGCGCGCGGGACGTCGCCGAGTTCTGGGCCAACGTGGTGTCCGGCACCGACTCCATCACCGAGATCCCGCCGGACCGCTGGTCGCCGGAACGCTACGGCAGCCCGTTCCGCTGGGGCGGTTTCCTCCCGCGCACGGCGTTCGACCCGTTCGCCTACGGCATCCCGCCCGCGTCGCTGACCTCGATCGAACCCGCTCAGCTGCTCGCGCTGGAGGTGTCCGCGCGGGCGCTGGACGACGCCGGGTACCGGACGCGGGTCTTCGACCGCGAACGCACGTCGGTGATCTTCGGTGCCGAGGCCGGCGCCGACCTGGCCAACGCCTACACGGTCCGCACCGCGTTGCCCGCGCTGGGGATCCGCGGTCTGGACGACCACCTCCCCGCGCTGACGGAGGATTCGTTCCCCGGCGTGCTCGGCAACGTGATCGCTGGCCGCGTCGCGAACCGGCTCGACCTCGGCGGCGCGAACTACACCGTCGACGCCGCCTGCGCGTCCAGCCTCGCCGCGCTCGACGTGGCGTGCAAGGAGCTCGTCGGCGGCACCAGCGACATGGTCCTGTGCGGCGCGGTCGACCTGCACAACAGCGCGCACGACTACCAGATGTTCGCGTCGGTGAAGGCGTTGTCGGCCAAGGGCCGGTGCGCCACGTTCGACTCCGCCGCGGACGGCATCGCGCTGGGCGAGGGCGTGGCCTGCGTCGTCCTGAAACGGCTGTCCGACGCCGAACGGGACGGTGACCGGATCTACGCGGTGGTCAAGGGTATCGGCGCGTCGAGCGACGGCCGTTCGCTGGGCCTCACCGCGCCACGTCCGGAGGGCCAGCAGCGGGCGTTGCGCCGGGCGTACGCGTCGGCGGGACTGCCCGTGGAGAGCGTCGGGCTGGTCGAGGCGCACGGCACGGGAACCGTGGTCGGCGACCGGACCGAGCTCGCGTCGCTGACCGGGATGTTCTCCGGTGTCGAGCCCGGCACCTGCACGATCGGCTCGGTGAAGTCGCAGATCGGCCACACCAAGTGCGCGGCGGGTCTCGCGGGCGTGATCAAGGCGGCGCTGGCGGTGCACACGGGTGTGCGTCCCGGCACGTTGCACGTCAAGCAGCCCAACGCCTTCTGGGACGCGCGGACGAGCCCGTTCGCGTTCGGCCACCGCACGTGGGCGAGCAGGGACCGCGTCGCGGGTGTGAGCGCGTTCGGGTTCGGCGGCACGAACTTCCACACGGTGATCGCCGGCTACACCGGCGCGGACGGACCCCGGCACGGGCTGACCGCGTGGCCGGCCGAGCTGTTCCTGATCCGCGGCGACGACCAGGCCGCGGCACAACGGGAAGCGGCCAGGCTGGCCGCGCTGACCGACGACAGGACGCCGTTGCGGTCACTCGCCGCGGCCTGCGGTGACGGCACCGTCCAGGCGGCGTTCGTGGTCGGCTCGCACGACGGCCTGCGCAAGGCGCTCGCGGACGTCGAGGCGTGGCGTTCGTCGGACGTCGTCCGGCTGCGCGGCGGAGAGCGGCAGAAGGTCGCGTTCCTGTACCCCGGCCAGGGCAGCCAGCGGCCGGGAATGCTGCTCGACCTGGTCACGGCCTTCCCGTGGCTGCAGGACTTCGTGGACGCGCGGTACGAGCGGGTCATGTACCCGCCTGCCGCGCTGACCGCCGAGGACGTGGCACGGCAGCGTGCGGAGATCACCGACACCCGCAACGCCCAGCCCGCGCTCGGCATCGCCGGGCTGGTGGTCACCGCGCTGCTGGACTCCGTCGGCGTGCGGCCGGACCTGGCCGGTGGGCACAGCTACGGCGAGCTGGTCGCGTTGTCGGCGGCGGGCGCGTTCGGGCCGGCCGACCTGCTCGACCTGAGCGCGGCCCGCGCCGAGGCGATGCTGGAGGCCGTCGGCGAGGACCCCGGCACGATGGCCGCGGTCTCCGCCCCGGTCGCCGAGGTCGAGGCGCTGCTGCCGGCGGACGTCGTGGTGGCCAACCACAACGCGCCCGACCAGGTCGTGATCTCCGGTCCGACGGGGGCCGTGCACCGCGCCGTCGAGGTGCTGCGCGGTGCCGGGCTGACCGTCAAGGACATCCCGGTCGCCGCCGCGTTCCACAGCCCGCTGATGGCGGGCGCCCGCGACCGGTTCGCGGCCCGCCTCGCGGCGATGCCGTTCCGTGACACGGCTTTCCCGGTGTGGTCCAACGTGTCCGCCCGGCCGCACACCGACGTGCGGGAGGGGCTGTCCGCACAGCTCGCCGGACGGGTGCGGTTCGTGGAGCAGGTCGAGTCGATGTACGAGGCGGGCGCGCGGATCTTCGTCGAGGCGGGGCCCGGCGGCGTGCTGACGTCGCTCGTGGGCAGGACGCTGGGCGACCGGCCGCACCAGGCACTGCGCTGCGACGACCACGTGACGTTCCTCCGCACGCTCGCGGAGCTGGCGGTCGCCGGTGTCGAGGTGGACACCGCGCCGTTGTTCGAGGACAGGGCCGAACCGGCCACGGACGTGCCGCAACGGCCGTCCTGGTACGTGGATGGAGGGCTCGTGCGGGACGCGAACGGCGACGCATTGCCAGGAGGGCTCAGGCCCGCCACCGAGTTCCCCACGCTCAGGATCGGGCAGGGGACAGGTCGCGACGAGATCATCGAGAAGTTCCTGGACGGCATGCGCGACGCGGTCAGCGCCCAGCGCGACGTCCTGCTGAGCTACCTCGGCACCGCTCCCGCCGCACCGGTCGCTCCCGCGGCACCGGTGATCGAGCACGTCGTCACGGCTGCGGTGGCCAAGCCGCAGGAGGACGTCGCGACGGTCGTGCTGCGCACGATCAGCAACCGCACCGGCTATCCGGCCGAGATGCTGCAACCGGGCCTGGACCTCGAAGCGGACCTGTCGATCGACTCCATCAAGCGGACGGAGATCGTCGGCGAGCTGGTGGCCGAGCTGGGCGCCGCGGGGTCGGTCGACGAGCTGGCGCAGCTCAAGACCATCGACGGCATAGTCGGCTGGTTCGGCAGCGCGGCACCGGTCAGCGCACCAGCCAAGGACGTCCGGACCGTCGTGCTCCAGACGATCGGCAACCGCACGGGTTACCCCGTGGAGATGCTGCTGCCGGGGCTGGACCTGGAGGCGGACCTGTCGATCGACTCCATCAAGCGCGCGGAGATCGTCGGCGAGCTCGCCCAGGAGCTCGGTGCAGCGGGCGCGGTCGACGAACTGGCGCAGCTCAAGACGATCGACGGGATCGTGGCCTGGTTCGGCGAGACCCCGGCGCTTCCCGCCGCGCCCACGACGCCCGTCCTTCCCGCCGCGGGCGGCCGGCTGGTCCGGCTCGTCCCGAAGGTCGTGCCGTGCGCACCGGCGGAACCGGCCGACCTGACCGGGAAGACCGTGCTCGTCGTCGACGACAACGGCATCGGCCTGGAACTCGCCGACCTCCTCGAACGCCACACCGCCCGGCCCCGCGTCGAACCGTCCTTCCCGGACGACCTGACCGGCGTCGACGTCGTGGTCCGGCTCGGCGCACGGCTGCCGGAGGCGTTCAGCGAGGTCAAGTCCTGTGTGACCAACGGCGTGGCGCTCGTCGTGGTCACCACCGGCGGAGGCACGTTCGGCTTCGACCACACGCCTGACGAGCTGCCCGCCGACATCGGCCTGCACGGCCTGATCCGCACGGCCGCGCTGGAGTACCCCGACCTCGTCGTGCGCGCGGTCGACGTCAACTCCAAGGAGAGCCACCGCGACATCGCCACCGCGCTGCTCGCCGAGATCGGCCCGGGACCGGCCGTCGTCGGCTACACCGCGGGCAGGCGTCAGCAGATCGAAGCCCTGCCCGCCGGACTGGTGGCGAAACCGCTCGCACTCGACGCCGACAGCGTGGTGCTGCTGACCGGCGGCGCACGGGGCATCACCGCCCTCGCGGCGACCGCGCTCGCCGAGCGCACCGGCTGTCACATCGAGCTGATCGGCCGCACGCCGATCGCGCAGGAAGACCATCGGCTCGGCCACGCCACGACCGAGCCCGACCTCGTGAAGGCGTTGTTCGCGCTGGGGGAGAAGGACGACGTCCCGGCCAAGGCACGCAGGATCCTCGCCGAACGCGAGGTGCGCCGGACCATGGAACGGTTGCGCGAGAAGGCTTCGAGCGTGCGCTACCACGAGTGCGACGTCACCGACGCCGACGCCGTGGGCGAGGTCCTCGACGACATCAGGGCGCGGTTCGGCCGCATCGACGGCGTCATCCACGGCGCGGGCGTCCTGGACGACAAGCTGATCGAGGCCAAGACGCAGGAGTCGTTCGACCGCGTCTGGGCGACGAAGGTCAACGGCGCCAAGGCCTTCACCGACGGCTTCCTGGTCCTGTTCGGCAGCGTCAGCGGGGTGTTCGGCAACCGCGGCCAGGCCGACTACTCGGCCGCGAACGACGCGCTGGACCGGATGGCGCGGTTCTGGGGCACCCAACGGCGGGTCGTCGCCGTCGACTGGGGCCCCTGGGCCGGTGCGGGCATGGCCGCCGGGCTCGCCGGGGAGTACGCACGGCGCGGCATCCCGCTGATCGAGCCGCGGCACGGCGTGGACGCGCTGCTCGACGAGATCGCCTCCGGTGAGGACGTGCAGGTGGTCTACCGATGGGAGGCATAGCGATCGTCGGGATCGGCGCCGTCTTCCCCGGTGCCCCCGACGCCACGACGTTCTGGCGCAACATCGCCGGCGGCGTCGACGCCATCGGGCAGATCCCGCCGGCCCGCTGGGACCCGGCGACCTACTACGACCAGGACAGCACCACCGGCGACAGGTTCTACTGCCGCAGGGGCGGGTTCGTCGACGACCTCGCGGAGTTCGACCCGACCAGGTTCGGCATCATGCCGTCCGCTGTGGACGGTGCGGAACCGGACCAGCTGCTCGCCCTCGCCACCGCCGCGGCGGCCATCGCGGACGCCGGTGGTGAGGCGATCCTGCCGTCACGGGACCGCGTCGGCGTGGTCGTCGGGCGCGGTGGCTACCTCACGCCGGGATGCGCGCGCCTCGACCAGCGCGTGCGGCTCGCGGACGAGGTCGTCTCGGTGGTCCGCGACCTCTTCCCGGCCCTGGCCGGTGCCGAGCTGGACACCGTCCGCCTGGCGATCAGGGAGAAGCTCGGGCCCGAGCAGCCGGAGTCGTCGATCGGGCTCGTGCCGAACCTGGCGGCCTCGCGGATCGCCAACCGGTTCGACCTCAGGGGCACCGCCTACACGGTCGACGCGGCCTGCGCGTCCGGGCTGGTCGCCGTCGAGCACGCCGTCCGGGAGCTCCAGGAGGGCCGTGCGGACGCCATGCTCGCCGGTGCCGTGCACGTGTGCCACCACCCGACGTTGTGGAGCGTCTTCACCCAGCTCAGGGCGTTGAGCCCGAGCGAGCGCATCCGGCCGTTCGACGCGGCGGCGGACGGCACGCTGCTGTCGGAGGGCGTCGGCATGGTCGTGCTGAAGCGCATCGAAGACGTCGGCGACGAACGCGTCTACGCCGTGATCCGCGGCATCGGCACCGCGAGCGACGGCCGCGCGACGAGCATGATGACGCCCAACCCGGACGGCCAGCTCCTCGCCGTGCGACGGGCTTGGGAGTCAGCCGCGCTCGATCCCAGGACGGACGGACCGGGACTCATCGAGGCGCACGGCACCGCCACCCCTGCCGGCGATGCCGCCGAGCTCCACACGATGATCGCCGCGTTCGGCTCCGACGGCGACGAGATCGGCATCGGCACGGTGAAGTCGATGATCGGCCACGCGATGCCCGCCGCCGGGATGGCCGGGCTGATCAAGGCCGCGCTCGCGTTGCACCACAACACCCTGCCGCCGACGCTGCACGTCGAGAACCCGCACAGCGCGTTGCACGGCACCAGGTTCACACCGGTGACGACGGCACGTGAGTGGACGGGACCGCACAGGGCGGTCGTGAACGCGTTCGGGTTCGGCGGGATCAACGCGCACGCCGTCCTCGACGGGCACACCATCGCGACGCCGCGCAAGCCCGTCATGACGTTCGCCGCCGACACCGCGGAGGAGCTGGCCGCCGCGCTGGAGGAACGCCGCACGTCCAGCGCCGACCGCGCGTTCCGGCTCGCCATCGGCAACCCCGACGAGCGCAAGCTCGAGCTCGCCGAACGCGTGCTCGCGCAGGGCAAGGCGTGGCCGGGCCGCCACGACATCTGGTTCTCGCCGGAGCCCCTGCTGACCGGCACCGACCAGGTCGTGTTCCTGTTCCCCGGCTTCGAACGCGAGTTCACCGGCGAGGTCGTGGACCACGCCGTGCGGTTGCTCCAGGACGGCAGGGCACAGGCCCGCGAACTGATGGCGCTCGGCATCACGCCCGGCGCGCTCGCCGGGCACAGCATGGGCGAGTGGACCGCGATGGTCGTCGGGGGCATCTACCCGACGATCGACGAGTTCGTCGCCGCGCTCGGTCCCGGCGCGGTCGCGGTCGTCGACATCGCCTACGCCGCACTGGGGTGCTCCGCCGACGTCGCGGAGCGGTACCTCGTCGACGGCGTCACGATCAGCCACGACAACTGCCCGCACCAGTCGGTGATCTGCGGCCCGGTCGAC
>JASLAV010000380.1 GCA_030146905.1 Lentzea sp.
GCGCCGGAGAGGTCCTTGGCCCAGTGCGGGACGAGCCCCCAGCGCATGACGCGGATGCTGCGTTCCACCTCGTCGACGTCTTCCGCGGGCTTGCGCTCCACGACCGCCATGACGTGCTTGGTGGGAGCGACGTTGTAGTCCGCTCCCGGCGCCTCGTCACCGGTCCCGTCCACCGCGTCGAACTCGGCCGCCAGCAGCGCCGGGTCCTTGGTGGAGGCGTACCTGCCACACAAAACCGATCACCTCCGAAGTACTGATCGTCCCATGCCGGGAACACCTGTGCGAGCCGTCCACCCGCGATGCGGGATCATTCAGGACATGACTCAGCACTGGTCAGCCCCCAGCGCGTCCGGCCCAGTCCACTCGACGGTGCCGGTGCCCGGCTCGAAGTCGATCACGAACCGCGTTCTGGTGCTCGCGGCGCTGGCCGACGGGCCCTCGACGGTCCACGCGCCGCTGCGCAGCCGTGACACCGAGCTGATGGCTGCCGCGCTCACGTCCCTCGGTGTCGGTTTCGCCGACCGCGAGGACGGCGGCTGGGACGTCACCCCCGGTGTGCTGCGCGGACCGGCCGACGTCGACTGCGGCCTCGCGGGCACGGTCATGCGGTTCCTGCCGCCCGCCGCCGCGCTGGCGGAGGGCGAGATCCGGTTCGACGGCGACCCGCACGCCCGCAAGCGGCCGATGGGCGCGGTGCTGGAGGCGTTGCGCGCGCTGGGTGCGGACGTCGAGGGCGACGCGCTGCCGTTCACGTTGCGCGGCACGGGGTCGCTGCCGGGTGGTGAAGTGACGATCGACGCGTCGGGCTCGTCGCAGTTCGTCTCGGGGCTGCTGCTGTCCGCCGCCATGTACGACAAGGGCGTGACGGTGCGCCACGCGGGCAGGCCCGTGCCGTCGTTGCCGCACATCGACATGACGGTGCAGACGCTGCGCTCGGTCGGCGTGCAGGTGGACACCGACACGAACGACGTGTGGCACGTCGAGCCCGGTGCGATCCGTGCGCGCACGTGGCACGTGGAGCCGGACCTGTCGAACGCGACGGTGTTCCTGGCGGCGGCCGCGGTGACCGGCGGCGAGGTGACGGTTCCCGGCTGGCCGGAGACGACGACGCAGCCGGGTGACGCGGTGCGCGGCATCCTGGAGCGCATGGGCTGCACGGTCTCGCTGACGGACGAGGGCCTGACGGTGTGCGGCCCGGAGAAGCTGTCCGGCCTGGACATCGACCTGCGCGACGAGAGCGAGCTGACGCCGACCGTCGCCGCGCTGGCGGCGCTGGCGGAGGGCAGGACGGTCATCCGCGGCGTCGCGCACATCCGCGGCCACGAGACCGACCGGATCGCGGCGCTCGTGAACGAGATCAACGCGCTGGGCGGCAGGGCTTCGGAGACCGAGGACGGCCTGGTCATCGAACCCGTGCCGTTGCACGGCGGGTTGTGGAAGGCCTACGCCGACCACCGGATGGCGACCGCGGGCGCGATCATCGGCCTGGTGGTGCCGGGCGTGTCCGTCGACGACATCGGGTCGACGACCAAGACGATCCCCGACTTCCCCGGCATGTGGGACGCCGTGCTCGCGGGAGCCGAGTGACGTGAGCAAGCAGGACTGGCGCAAGCTCGACGAGTCCGACGTGCGCGTGCGCCCCGGCAAGGGGACGCGGCCGCGCAGCAAGAGGCGCCCGGAACACGCCGACGCCGAGACCGCGATGGTCATCGGCGTGGACCGCGGCCGCTGGACGTGCGCGTTGGAGTCCGGCGTCGCCATCACGGCGATGCGTGCGCGCGAACTGGGCCGCACGCCCGTGGTGGTGGGCGACTACGTCGGCATCGTCGGTGACACGTCGGGCCAGCCGGACACGCTGGCCCGCATCGTGCGCGTCGAGGAACGGACGTCGGTGCTACGCAGGACCGCGGACGACACGGACCCGTTCGAACGCGTCGTCGTCGCGAACGCCTCCCAGCTCATCATGGTCGTCGCGCTGGCCGATCCCCCGCCGCGCACGGGTTTCATCGACCGCTGCCTGGTCGCCGCGTACGCCGGCGGCCTGGAACCGGTGCTGTGCCTGACGAAGTCCGACCTCGCGTCCGCCGACTCGCTGCTCGCCCTCTACACCGAGCTCGACGTGCCGGTGATCGTGACGCGGTCCGACGAGGAGCCCGCCGAGCTGCGCGCGCGCCTGGCGGACACCGTGTCGTGCCTGATCGGCCACTCGGGCGTCGGCAAGTCCACGCTGGTCAACAAGCTCGTGCCGGACGCGAACCGCGCGGTGGGCGTGGTGTCGGGCGTCGGCAAGGGCCGGCACACCTCGACCCAGGCCGTGGCGCTGCGCCTGCCGGAGGGCGGCTGGGTCGTGGACACGCCGGGCATCCGCTCGTTCGGCCTCGCGCACATCACGCCGGACGACATCGTGAAGGCGTTCCCGGACTTCGCGGAGGCGGCGGAGGAGTGCCCGCCCGGCTGCGGCCACCTCGGCGCGCCGGAGGACCCCGGCTGCGTGCTGGACGAACTGGTGCCCGACGCCCCCGGCCGGCTCACGTCGTTGCGGCGGCTGCTGGCCTCGCGGGCCGGCATCGAAGACCACGCCGACCGAACGGACGACCAGTGATCAGGCGCTACATCGGACCGGTGCTGCTGCTCGGCGCGCTGACGGCGTGCACCTCCGGGCAGACCGCCGCGCCGAAGTTCGAGGACACGGATCCCTGCACGCTGCTCGCCTCCGGTGACGCCGGGCAGCTCTCCGGTGCACCGGCGAAGGCCGGGCGGGCGTGCGACTACCCGTTCGACTCGCTGACCGTGCAGCTCACGGTGCGGACGGAGAAGTTCGCGGACGCGTCCGCTCCCCTGCTGTCCGGCGGCGGCTACGGCGCGGTGGTGAACGACCGCCCGATGACGCGCCACTGCACGGACACCTCGGGCGAGGTGACGTGCGACGCCGTCGTCGAGGTGCGGGACGGGCAGCTCATCGGGCTGAAGGTGGTCCAGCGCAGCCACGACCTCAACGCCGTCGGGCAGGTCGCGCAGGGGCTCGCGGCCAAGGCGCTGGAGAGGTTGCCCGCTTCGTCCTGAAGCGCTGTCACGTCTCGGGGCGCTGCCTCGTCCACCGGTCATGAAGGTATTCGTGATCGGTGCGACGGGTGTCATCGGACGGGAAGCGGTGCCGCAGCTGCGGGCCGCCGGGCACGAGGTCGGGCTGCTGGACAGGCGCACGACCTCGATGTTCGACACCGGGCAGCTCGCCACCGCGCTGACGGGCTACGACGCCGTCGTCAACCTCGCCACCCGCATCCCGCTGAGCGCCAAGGCCGTGCTGGCCAGCGCGTGGGCGGAGAACAACCGCATCCGCACCGAGGGCAGCGCCGCCGTGGCCGAAGCGGCGCGGACGGCCGGTGTGGGGCGGATCGTGCAGGAGGGCATCTCGTTCGTGTACGCGGACGGCGGTGACCGGGAGCTCGACGAGAACGCGCCGCTGAAGCCCGTCGGGCACATCGCGAGCTCGGTGCGGGCCCAGCACAACGTCCTCGCGCACCCCGGCGGCGTCTTCCTCCGCATCGGGATGCTGATCGGCGGCGAGGCGCAGTCGCCGCCGGTGCTCGTGGGCGACGGCTGGATGTCGGTCGTGCACCCCGGTGACGCGGCGGCCGCGGTCGTTGCCGTGCTCGACGCTCCTCCCGGGATCTACAACGTCGGGTCGCCGGTGCTGAAGCGGGACATGGGGATCACGCGGCTGCCGCGGTTCGCGGGCAGGCTCGCGGCGTCGTTCGAGGTGTTCTCGCGGTCGCAGCGGGTCGTGAGCACGAAGCTCACCGAGGCCACCGGCTGGAAGCCGCGCCGCTAACCCATGTGCGGGTACGTGTGGCCCGTCGGCGGTACGAGGGTCTCCTTGATGGCGCGCGGGCTCGTCCACCGTTGCAGGTTGTAGATCGAGCCCGCCTTGTCGTTGGTGCCGGAGCCGCGCGAGCCGCCGAACGGCTGCTGCCCGACGACCGCGCCGGTCGGCTTGTCGTTGACGTAGAAGTTGCCGGCCGCGAACCGCAAGGCCTTCTGCGCCTGCTGGACGGCGACGCGGTCGCGCGCGAAGACGGCGCCGGTCAGCGCGTACGGGGTGGAGTTGTCGATGATCTCCATCATCTGCGGGAAGCCGGCGTCCTCGTAGACGTGCACGGCGAGGATCGGCCCGAAGTACTCCGTCGTGAAGATGTCGTGGTGCGGGTCGGTGCCGAGCAGCACGGTCGGGTCGACGAAGTAGCCCACCGAGTCGTCGCACGTGCCGCCGGCCAGCACCTCGACCGACGTGGACGCGGACGCCATCAGCAGCGCCTCCTTGTGCTTCGTGAACGCGCGGCGGTCGATCACGGCACCGCCGAACACCGACAGGTCCGTGACATCGCCGTAGGACAGGGACTTCGTGACGTCGAGCAGGCGTTCGCGCACCTCGCTCTCCCACAGCGATCTCGGGACGTACGCGCGTGAGGCGGCACTGCACTTCTGGCCCTGGTACTCGAAAGCGCCCCGCACGAGGCCGGTGACGAGCGCCTCGGGATCGGCGGAAGCGTGTGCCAGCACGAAGTCCTTGCCGCCGGTCTCGCCGACGACGCGCGGGTAGGCGCGGTAGTTGTCGAGGTTGCCGGCCATGGTCCGCCACAGCGCCTTGAACGTGCGCGTGGAACCGGTGAAGTGCAGCCCGGCGAAGAACCTGTCCCGCAACGCCACCTCGCTCACCGCCTGGCCGTCACCCGTGACGAGGTTGACCACGCCCGGCGGCAGACCCGCCTCCTCCAGCAGCCGCATGGTGAAGTGCGCGGCGAGCTGCTGCGTCGGCGACGGCTTCCACACGACGGTGTTGCCCATCAGCGCGGGCGCGAGCGGCAGGTTGCCCGCGATGGCGGTGAAGTTGAACGGCGTGATCGCCACGACGAACCCGTCGAGCGGCCGGTGGTCCATCCGGTTCCACACGCCGGGACTGCTCAGCGGCTGCTCTTCCAGGACCCGGCGGCCGAAGTGGACGTTGAACCGCAGGAAGTCGATCAGCTCGCACGCCGAGTCGATCTCGGCCTGCTGCACGGACTTCGACTGCCCCAGCACCGTGGCGGCGTTGAGCGTGTCGCGCCACGGCCCGGCGAGCAGGTCGGCAGCCCTGAGCATCACCGCCGCGCGTTCGTCGAACGGCAGCTCCTGCCAGCCGGGCGCCGCGTGCTGGGCCGCGCGCATGGCGTCCGCGACGTCGGAGTTCGTGGCCTGCGCCGTCACGCCGAGGACGTGCCGGTGGTTGTGCGGCTGGACGACGTCGATGCGCTCACCACCGCCCATGCGCCGCTGACCGCCGATGGTCATGGTCAGCTCGTGCGTCTCGTTCTCGAGCTCCGCGATCCGAGCCTGCAAGCCGGCACGTTCGGCACTGCCGGGGGCGTAGGTGCGCACGGGCTCGTTGACCGGTTCGGGTGCAGACGTGACGGCGTCCATTCCCCCATCGTGGCACGCGGTAGTAGGGTCCGTCGGGTGGCGCGGGTGACTGGCATCGGCGGGGTTTTCCTGCGTTCCCGGGACCCTGCGCGCCTGGCGGCCTGGTACCGCGACAACCTCGGCGTGCCGATGAGCGAAAAGGGCGCCGTCACCTTCCACTGGCTCGACACCGCCACGTCCGACCACCCCGGCACGACGACGATGGCGCTGTTCGCCCAGGACACCGACTACATCGGCGAGCCGCACCAGCGCACCATGCTGAACCTGCGCGTCGACGACCTGGCGTCGCTGATGGCCAAGTTGCGGGCTCGGGGGGTGGAGGTGCTGCCGGAGACCGAGGACTCGGAGTTCGGGCGGTTCGGGTGGTGTGTTGATCCGGAGGGGAACCGGATTGAGCTTTGGGAGCCTGCCGAGGGCATGTGACGGCGGCTTCGCCGTTGGGCGAGCGGGTCGGTTTTCGGGGCGGGTCACGTTCCGAGAGCGCGGGTCGGCTTTCTCGGGGCGAGTCACGTATCGCGAGACGAGACGGTCCGTCTCGTTCCAGCGGAGGAGTCGCCACGTGCCGGGCGGGCTCGGTTCCAGTGTGGCTGGACAGGCATGGACGAGGCGTGGGGGTTCATCGCCGCTTCGCGACGATCCGCGATTGGGGCTCACCGGCTAACGGCGGTTCATAGGGCTGTCAGGCTCGCTTCGCATCGCCATTAGGCGATACCGCGCCTGTTGTTACATGAGCTCCAGCACGAAAGGCAGTTCCTGCGGCGCGTACCAGGCCAGTTCGTGGTCCTCGGCGCTGCCCAGCGCGAACTCCGCGTCCGGGTCGCCCAGGTCCGCCGCGTCGATCACGTCCGCCGCCGCGCGCACGTCTTCCTCCGCCTCGGAGGTGTCCATGTGTACGGAGGCCACGGCCTTCAGCGTCACCGGGCCCGCGACCTTCACCACCGAGAAGTCGAGGTCAGGGCGCAGTGTCACGTCGTCGACGTCCACCGCCAGCACCGCGCGGCGTGGTTCGGCCTTCTCGTCGCCTGCCAGCAGGCGTAGTGAGGCGCGGGCCGCGTCCAGCATCGCCGCGTACTCCAGCTCCTCCGTGTCGCCTGCGGCGTAGGACTCGCGCAGGGCCGGTGTCAGGGCGAACGCCGTGCCGCCCACCGGGGTCAGTTCGCCGTTGTCGACGAACGTGCGCAGCATCGACACCGTGGCCGGGATGTACACCCTCATGCGCTCGCCGTTCCCATCAGTTCCTCCACCGACTCCTCGACCATGCTCGCGAGAACGTCCACATCGGACATGGCGTCGCGGTCGCCGTTCAGCCCGAAGTACACACCGCCGTCGTACGACGTCACCCCGATGGCCAGCGCCTGGTTCTTGGCTAGCGGGACCACCGGGAAGATCTCGGTCATTCTCGCTCCCGCCGCGTACAGCGGCACCTGCGGGCCCGGGACGTTGGTGACGATCACGTTGAACAGCCTGCGGCTGAACGAGCTGGCGGCTCGCGCGCCCAGTGCGTGCAGTGTCGGGGGCGCGAAGCCCGAGACCTTCACCAGTGCGTCGGCCGCGACGGACTGGCCGGACTCCTGGTGTGCTCGCATCGCGTGGCTCACGTGGTGCAGGCGGACCACCGGGTTCGGTTCGCCCACGGGCAGGTCGACCAGGTAGGCGCTGACGTTGTTGCCGGAGTCCGGGTCCGCCTCGCGCACCGAGAGAGGGGCCATCGCGCGGATCGTGGTGCTGCCGGTGACGTTCTCGCCTCGGCTGAGCAGCCAGTTGCGCAGCGCCCCGCTCAGCGCGGCCAGCACCACGTCGTTGACGGTGCCGCCGTGCGCCTTGCGGATGGCTCGCAGGTCGTCGAGCTGGGCGCGGGCGACGGCGAACCGGCGCTGAGGTGAGCTGATGCGGACGTTCAGCGGGGTGCCGGGTGCGGGGGTCGCGGCCGTCCTCACCGCCGAGGCGAGCACGCCGAACGCGTTGAAGACCTTCTCGACCGTGGTGACGGTGTCGAGGGCGGCGCTGCGGACGTTCTCCACCAGTTCGCCGGGGCGCTGCACTATGTCGGTGACCGCGTCGGCCACGAGCTGCAGCGAGCTGGGTTCCGGCTGCGGCATCCACAGGTTCTCGACGTTCGTGCGCGGCGAGGGTGAGACGTCCAGCATGACCTGGCCGATCTCCAGCGACGCGATGCCGTCGATCATGGCCTGGTGGGTCTTGGTGATCACCGCGGCCTGGTTCTTCGCGAGGCCCTCGACCAGGTAGATCTCCCACAGCGGGCGGGAGTGGTCGAGCGGCCGCGACATCAGGCG
>JASLAV010000403.1 GCA_030146905.1 Lentzea sp.
GACCAGCACCTCGGCCAGCTCGTAGAGCGCGGCCACGTCCACCCCGTCGGTCAGTTCCGGCAGGTCGAGCGTCGGCAGGTCCGACTCGCGGAGCAGTTCCATCGCCTCCTGTTGCGACTGCACCCTGATGGCGTGCTCCACGGTCTCGTCGACCAGGCCCTCGAGCGTGAACTCGTCGAGGTCCAGGCCGGCGGCGGCGAGGCCCGCGCGCACCCGCGACCCGTCGATCCTGCCCTCGGCCGCGACCGGGACGGACCTGGCCGGCAGCCGTTCCGGCTGGACCCGGTTGACCAGCACGGCGCCCGGCCGCAGGTCGGCGCCGTCGAGTTCGGAGACCGCGTCCAGGGTCTCGCGCACCGGCATCTCCTCCAGCAGCGCGACCAGGTGCACCGCGGTGTCACCGGAGTGCAGCAGCCGCACCACGCCCTCGCTCTGCCCCTTGATCGGACCGACCTTGGCGAGGTCGGCCATGGCCTTCGTGACGTCCAGGAACTTGACCACGCGCCCGGTGGGCGGCGCGTCGAGCACGACGGCGTCGTAGAGGTGGCGGCCGTCGGCGCCGGTCCGGTTCACGCACTCCTTGACCTTGCCGGTCAGCAGGACGTCCCGCAGGCCGGGTGCCAGCGTGGTGGCGAACTCGATGGCGCCCATCTTGCGCAGCGTGCGGCCCGCGAACCCGAGGTTGTAGAACATCGCCAGGTACTCGAGGAGCGCCGCCTCGGCGTCCACGGCGAGCGCGTGCACCTCACCGCCGCCCGGCGCGGACGCGATCCGCTCCTCCGAGTACGGCAGCGGGGCGCGGTCGAAGAGCTGGGCGATGCCCTGCCTGCCCTCCACCTCGACCAGCAGCACCCTGCGGCCACCGGTCGCCAGCGCGAGCGCCAGCGCGGCCGCGATCGTGGTCTTGCCGGTGCCGCCCTTGCCCGAGACCACGTGCAGACGGGCTCGGGTCAGCTCCTCGGTCCACGACGTCACACGTCCAGACTAGGTGTGAAACCGGCCAGGCGTGGACTGACCGGTCAATCGACCATGGTGAGGAAGAGAACGGTGAAGCCCGTCGCGGCGACCACCGCCCAGGCCACGACCGACGGCAGCCACAGCGCGATGCAGGCCGTGACGACGACCACGACCACGAGTCCGATGAGTCCCGCCTGCAGGACCTGGGAGCGCCGGCTGTGCTTGCGGTCGCGCACCTGCGCCATGGCGACGAGCACCATCACCAGCCCTGCCACCGCGAACAGGCTGGTGGCGACGATCCGCCAGGTCTCCACGTGATCAACATAGCTCGCGGACCGGCAACCGCGAAGGCGTCGATCGGGTGGCAAGTTAGGCTCCCGCACATGACGAAGTGGGAGTACGCGACCGTGCCGTTGTTGATCCACGCCACGAAGCAGATCCTCGACCAGTGGGGCGAGGACGGCTGGGAGCTGGTCACGGTGCTGACGAACCCGACCGGTGAGCAGCACGTCGCGTACCTGAAGCGGGTGAAGGCGTGAGCTCGTGGACCACGCGCCTGGAGGAGCTCGGCATCGAGCTCCCCGGCGTCGCCGCCCCGCTCGCCGCGTACGTGCCCGCCACGCAGAGCGGGCCCTGGGTGTTCACCTCCGGCCAGCTGCCGTTCGTGGACGGCCGGCTGCCCGCCACCGGCAAGGTCGGCGCGGAGGTCTCCCCGGAGGAGGCCAAGGCCTACGCCGCGACCTGCATCCTCAACGCGCTGGCGGCCGTTCACGAGCTCGTGGGGATTGACTCGATCAAGAGAGTCGTGAAAGTTGTCGGGTTCGTGGCTTCCGCCGAAGGCTTCACGGGGCAGCCCGGTGTCGTGAACGGCGCCTCCGAGCTGCTGGGCGAGATCTTCGGTGACGCGGGCAAGCACGCCCGGTCGGCCGTGGGGGTGGCCGAGCTGCCGATCGGCGCTCCGGTGGAGATCGAACTCATCGTCGAGGTGTGACATGTCGGACACGTGCCACGAACTGCTGCTGCGGCTCGCCGGACGCCTTCCTGACGAGCTGCTGTGGCGGTACCGGGACTGGGCGGCTTCCGACGCGTACGCGGTGCTGGCGCGGTCGCTGCCCCGCACGCTGCTGCACGGGCGCATCCCTCTGACCGATCACGAGATGCGCCTTTTGCAGGACGCGCTCGTGCCCTACGGAGCAGACCCCGGTGCCGTCAGTTCGGTCAAAGGACTGGACGAACTGCCGCCCACCGACTACACCTTTTCCCCGGAATCACCCGATCGGGTGTCGATGGGGGATTCCGCGACCGTCGTCCTCGGTGCCACGCTGCGAGGCCGGCACGGGGTCGGGGAGGTTCGCTCCTGCTGGCGCATCGGTCCCTCCGGGGTCAACCGCGTCCTGCTGGTGGCGGCCACGACCGGCCACGCGCGGCTGACCGGCGAGTTGCAACGCGTTCTGCGGGCGTTGGGCGAACACGACCCGTGCGTCGAGGTCGTGCCGTCCGGTCTGGACCTGCCGCCCTACCACCGGGCGGCGCTGGCGGCATCGGAGCTGGTGTGTGCCGGCGCCGAGTCCGAGGAGCACCTGGTGCTCAGCTAAGGAGAGTTGCCGTGACGAACGACGGTGTCGGCCTGCCGGTCCGTCTGCACGATCTCCTGCTGTCGATGGCCGGGCGCGTCGACGACGCCGCCCTGTCGCAGGCACGTGAGTTCCTCGCAGTCGGAGAACTCGACCGATCGGTCGAGATGCTCGTCGGCACGCTCGTCGCCGGCGGCATCCCGGTGCTGCCCGACGAACGGGCGGCGATCACGTGGGCGCTGCACGAGGTCCGCTCGGACGCGTCGCTGACCGATCGCCTGCCGGTCGTCGAGATGCTCCCGTTCATCCGCCACCGCTTCACGTCCGAGACCGACCCGGCCTCGGACATCGCCGCCGAGCTGGCCCTCGCGGTGTCGGTGCTGCCGGACGTCCGCGCGGTGCGGTCGGTCTGGCGCTCCTCGCCCGCGGGGTCCACACCGGGCCCGTTGCCGCAGCGCGTGGTGCTCGTGGACGTCGGCCCGCAGGGCTTCCCGCCCGCGACCGCCTACCGGATCGACTCGGTGCTGCGCAAGGCGGGCATCCGCGCCGCGGTCGAGGTGCTGACCACCGGTACGCAGCTCAGCGAGTACCACGCCTCCGCGGTGACGTCCTCGTCGCCGGTGCCGATCTCCGGTGGGCAGATGCGGGTCGCGGAACCCGTGTCGCCACAGGGCGCCTGGTTCGACCAGTCTGAGGAACTTCCCGCTCCGGCGCCGGTGGCCGAGCCGACACCGGCGCCGGAGCCACTGGAAGAGACCGGCTCACGTCGTACCAGAACACCCGCGCTGGAGAGCTCTCAGCCCTTCCCGCCCAAGCCCGTGAAGCGCATCCCGAAGACGCCGGTCGAGCCGGAGCCGGAGGCCGAGGTCCTCGCGGAGCCCACGCCGATCAACAGGGCGGAGGTCACCACCGAAATCAGGGGTGAAGACCTGGCGGCGCTGCAGGCGGCGCTCGCCGAGTCACCGGAGGAACCGTCCTCAGTGGACGCGAACCTCAGCGAACGGGAACGCGCCCTGCTCCAGCAGCTCCACGAGGAACTGGCGCAGCGGGAGCAGACCGGGTCGAAGGCGACCGACAGCGGCCGCTGGCAGATCGACAGGTCGACGCGCCAGACGGCGTTCGGCGTCACGAACAACGGGCACCAGTCCCAGTAGGTCAGGTGCCGCGGCGGACCTCGATCAGGCCCCGGCCTTGTGCCGGGCCAGGTCGATGATCCGCTGCAGGTGCAGGCCGCGCCGCACGTCGCACTCGTGGGTCGTGGTGCCGCTGTGCACCATGGCCACGAAGTCGTCGAGCAGGTTCGTGAAGCACTCGAGCGCGGGCGTGTCCCGGTTCGTCAGCGTGCGGGCACCGTTCGTGCCGAACACCGTGAGGTCGGCGAACGGCGGCTGCAGCGGCAGCGACAGGCACAGCGAGACGGTGCTCGTGGCACCGCCCGCGTGCCGCAGGATCAGTTGCCACAGACCGGTGTCCGTCACGGTGGCCGCGAGCACGTCGGTGATCTCGCCCAGTGCCGCGTCGAGCAGGTCGAACGCGTGCGGGCCGACGTCGTCGAGCGCGCCCTTGTCGTGCCGCCACGGCGAGTTCGAGAACGGGCCGTCGAGCAGCGCGCCGGAGATCCACCGGCTGTCCGCGCCGGTCCAGCCGCCCGTGCGGTGCAGCTGGGCCAGCATCTCCTTGGTCTCCGGCGCGTAGCGGCGGGTCAGCACGACCAGCGACGCGACACCGGCCTCCTCGACCGCCGCGACGAGGCGTTCCGCCACCTCGACGGTCTCCGCGACCGGCTTCTCCAGCACCAGGTGCTTGCCGGCCCGCGCCGCCTCGATCGCCATCGGGCCCTGCGCGCCCGGCGGCACGCAGAACGCGACGGCGTCCACAGTGGACAGCATCTCCGCGTAGTCGGTGAACGGCTCCGCGCCGTGGGCGCGCGCGAGCTCCTGCGCGGCCTCCGGTCGCCGGGCCCACACGCCGGTCAGCGTCGTCCCGGGGTGGTTCGCGACGCCGGGGGCGTGGACCATCTCCGCCCACGGGCCCGCACCGATGAGTCCTACGCGCAACTGTTCGTCCACTCGCCCATCCTGCCTCAGGAGTAGCTGGCCTTGGGCACGAAGATCTCGCCGCCGTTGTCGAACTTCAGGCGCAGGCCGTCGCCGGTCGTCTCCCGCTGGGGGTCGTGGTCCCAGCCGGCGGGAACGGTCACGACGTGGCCGCGGTCCTGCGTCGGCCCGAGCCAGATCTCGTGGTAAGCGCTGCCGATCAGCGGCTCGACCCTCTTCACGTACACGCCGGGTGCCGTGGAAGTCGGATCGACGCTGATCACCGTCGTGCGGTCGGGTACGAACATCACCACCACGGCCACCGCGGTGAGGGCTGTGCCCATCACCGCGCCGAACAGGAACAGAAGGACCTTCACCAGGCAGCCGGAGACGTTCGTCGCCATCACACCATCCTCGAGTAAGCGCGGTCGTACGCTCGGAGGATGCCCGACGACATGACCTTGCCGGGAACCCTGGTACCCGGCACGCCCGCCGCTCAACCCGCCGAGGCCCGCGACGCCGTCACCGTCGTGCTGCTGCGGGACGGTTCCGAGGGTGTGGAGGCCTTCCTGCTGCGCCGCGTGAAGGGCATGGCGTTCGCGGGCGGCATGACCGTCTTCCCCGGTGGTGGCGTCGACCAGCGCGACGCGGATACGTCCGTCGCGTGGACCGGTCCGTCCCCCGAGTGGTGGGGGTCGGTGTTCGGGGTCGATCCGCTGACCGCTCGCGCGTTCGTGTGCGCCGCGGTCCGCGAGACATTCGAGGAGTCGGGCGTCCTGCTCGCGGGTCCCGATGCCACCTCGGTCGTCGCCGACACCTCCGCCTACGCGGGTGCACGCCAGAAGCTGGTCGACCGGGAGATCTCGCTGGCGCAGTTCCTCGCGTCCGAGGGCCTGGTCCTGCGCGCCGACCTGCTCAGGCCGTGGGCGAACTGGGTGACCCCGTACGAGGAGCCGCGCCGGTACGACACTCGCTTCTTCGTCGCCGCGCTGCCTTCCGGCCAGCGCGCCGACGGTGAGACGACCGAGGCCTCCGACGCGTCGTGGCAGACCCCCGCGGAAGCCGTCCAGGACGCCCAGGAGGGCCGCCGCATGCTCATGCCGCCCACCTGGCGCACCCTCGACGAGGTCGGCGCCCTGGGCAGCGTGGAGAAGGTGATGGCGGAGCAGCGCAGCGTCGAGAAGATCATCCCCAAGCTCATCCGCGACGGCGACGTGATCAGGGTGGTGCTGCCGTGAGCGGTTCGCCCCTGATCGGCGCGCGTGCGGAGCACCCGTTGTACGGCGAGCTGCGCCAGGTCACCCCGTACGCCGCCGTGCTGCTGGCCGACAACCCGTCCCCGATGACGCTCGACGGCACGAACACCTGGCTGCTGAAGGCTCCTGACGCCTCGTCGTACGTCGTGGTCGACCCCGGGCCGCTGGATCCCGCGCACCTGGAGCGGATCGCGTCGGTCGGCCCGGTCGCCGAGATCCTGCTGACGCACGGCCATCCCGACCACTCCGAGGGCGCGCGCTCGTTCGGTGAACTGGTGGGCGCTCCCGTGCGCGCGTTGGACCCGACGTTCACGCACGGCTCCGAGGGGCTGACTGCCGGCGAAGTGATCACCAGCGCCGGCCTGGAACTGCGTGTCCTGGGCACGCCCGGCCACACCAGCGACTCGCTGTGCTTCGTGATCGACGGCGAGGCGGTCCTGACCGGCGACACGGTCCTGGGGCGCGGCACGACGATCGTGGCCCACCCGGACGGCAAGCTCGGCGAGTACTTCGACTCGTTGCGGCTGCTGGCGGAGCTGCCTCCCGGCACCGCCGTCCTGCCGGGCCACGGCCCCGAGCTCGCGGACGCGGGCGAGGCCGCGCGGGCGTACCTCGCCCACCGCACGCAACGCCTGGAACAGGTCCGCCGTGCCGTGGAGTCGCTGGGCGGCACGCCGACCCCGCGCCAAGTCGTCGAGGTGGTCTACGCCGACGTCGACCGCGTGCTGTGGCCGGCGGCGGAGTGGTCGGTGCGGGCCCAGCTGGAGTACCTGCGCACCGAGAGGATCGTCACCGATTGAGACGGAGTGCTTCCACTCCGTTGTGAGGATCGCTAACGTTCTCCAGTCGCTCGAGGCGCCCGGAATTGTCAGGGGTGCCCGCTAGCGTCCACGACCATGGACCTCACCGCTACGACAGCAGAGCTCGCGAGCGCCGCCACAGAGGTGGCGCGACTGCTGCCGACCCGCGTGCTCGACCCGGTGCTGGCCGGGCTCCGCCTGAAAGCCGGGATGGACGTCGAGGTCGCGGGCAGCGACCACGAGCACGGGGTGCGCCTGACCGTCAACGCCACAGTCCACACCGAAGGGGAGGTGCTCGTGCCCGCGAAGCCGCTGGCAGCGACCCTCCAGGCGCTGGACGAGGAGCAGGTCAGGCTGACGGTGGAGGGCCGGCGGCTGGCCGTCCGCACACCGACGTCGAGGTTCGCGCTCCCGCTCCTGGAACTGGACGACCACCCCGGCGTCCCGGCGTTGCCGCCCCTGCAGGGCCACATCGACGCGGCCAGGCTCCGCGCCATCGCCGCGGTGGCGGGCGCCGCCTCGAAGGACGACGCGCTGCCGATCTTCACCGGCATTCGCATCCAGTCCGACGAGCAGAAGCTGCACGTGATGGCCACCGACCGCTACCGCATGGCCTACGCCACGTTGCCGTGGGAACAAGTGGGCCACGTGGACCTGTTGGTACCGGCGAAGCCCATCGCGGAAGCGGCCCGCCAGGCCCACGGCCAGGTGGCGCTGCACGCGAACGAGGACCGCATCGGCCTCGCCTGGGCCAACAACTCGATCTCCACCGCACTTCTGGCCGCTCCGTTCCCGGACGACCGGGCGCGCCGACTCCTGGAGGCAGTCATCGACAGCACGGTGCTCGTGGACGCGGACGCGCTCGCCCGCGCCGTCCGCAGAGCCACGCCCTACGGCGGCCCGCACCAGGCGGTCACCATCCAGGTCGAGGACTCGGAGATCCGGGTCAAGGGCAGCGACCCGCAGCAGGGCGAGTCCGAGGAGTTCGTCAAGGCCACCGTCGAGGGCGACAGGCTGACCAAGACCTTCCAGGCCCGCTACCTGGCGGACGCGCTGAAGGCGTTCGCGGGCCGCCGGATCGAGCTCAAGATCCAGGACGGCCTGCGCTCCACGGTGCTCACCTCGACTCCTGGCGAGGACGGCGTGGAACTCACCTACCTCGTGGTGCCGATGCGCTCGGTGGCCTGACCGCGAGGGCAAGGCCGCCTCGCATCAACCCCGGTGGACATCGACGGCTGGGTGTCGGTCCTCGGACCGACACCCAGCCGTCTCAGCAGATCAACGAGCCGCGAGCTCCATCTCCGACCGCAGCGGCACCTCGGCCGGCACGCCGCGCCGCACGGTCCCGCGCAGCAACGCCACCGCGAGAGCGATCAGCAGCCCGGCCACGCCCGCGGCGACGAACGCCGGGCGGGTTCCGTAGTGCTCGATCAGCTGTCCGGCCAGCCCCTGGCCGATGGCGAGGCCGACGGTCACCGAGGTGATCACCCAGCCGAACGCCTCCGCGGCCATGCCGTTGGGCGTGACCTGCTCGATCGCCGCGGAGTGCGCGGTCGACTGCGGCGTGATCAGCGTGCCCACCAGGAACAGCACCAGGCCGAGGCCGACCAGTGATGCCGGGATCGCCAGCAGGAGTGACAGCAGGCCGAAGCCGCCCAGCAGCACCGGCAGGCGCAGGTGCATCGGGCGCGGCCACGGGCGCATGCCGTAGAGCACGCCGAAGATCACCGAGCTGATCGACCACAGCGACAGCATCAGGCCGCCCATCGAGGCGTGGCCCGCGGCCTTCGCGAACGCCGGCACCGCCACCTCGACGAAACCGATGGTCACGCCGAAGCCGAGTGCCGCCAGCGCCACCGTGCGCATGCCGGGGTAGGCGAACGCGCCGAGCAGCGGGCGAGGCGTGGCCTTCACCGGGCCCCACGCGCGCACCACCGGGTTCATGGCGAACCACAGCGCGCCGAGAATCATCATCACCGCGCCGACGACGACGCCGGTGCCCGCCCACGGTGCCGCGAGCAGCAGGCCGGCGAGGCCCGGTCCGAGGATGAAGAAGACCTCCATGCTGATGGCCTCGTAGGCGTAGGCCGCCATCCGCGTCGCGCCGGCCGGGACCATCCGCTCCCACAGCGCACGCGAGGCCGAGCCCACCATCGGCTCGGTCGCGCCCACGCCCAGGGCCAGCGGGACCAGCGCGAACACCGGGAAGCCAGCCTCGACGCCGAGCACGGAGACGGTCACGAACACGGCGAACAGCGCGGTAGTGAAGGTCAGGGGACGCGTGGGGCCGAAGCGGTCCATCAGCCGGCCCTGGACCACCGAGCCCATCGCCACGCCCACCAGCGCCGCCGCCGAGACCACGCCCGCGATCGCGAACGAACCCGTCGCGCGCTCCACGTAGAGCAGCAGCGAAAGCCCGACCATCGCGATGGGCAGGCGGGCGAGCAGCGACGCGACCACGGGGCCGCGCATGCCGGGGGTCGTCAGGGCAGCACGGTAGTCGGAGAGACGGGCAGAGTGGGACATGTGTACCAGTATGCCAAACCTGGTACGCGTGTACCAGTCCGGGTGCCGAGAGTCACCCCGGTTGCGATTGGGTCACAGCAATGGGATGACCGGGTGAAACATGCAACGAATCAGCCGCTCACGGGGTCCTTGAGGGTGAAAGGGCTTGAGTGCTCGGGGTGGCGACGTGCGAAAGTTGACTCGTCGACCGAGACCAACCTCTGGCCAGAGGGTCGGGGCCTGCGCGCCAGAGGGAGGGAAGGCACGGTTCGTCGGGGGATGGGCCGTGTAACGCAGAGGACCGGTGCGCCACGTCGGGGGTGGCGCCCGGTCCTGTGCTTATTGGTCGCTGCTTCGCAGACTCCGGACGAGTTCGCCGAGGAGCTGGTCATCCGCCCGCCGCTTCGCCCTGATCGGGCTTCGCCGAATCACGACGAAGAGGCGAACGGATGACCAGCGCGAACTCGCGAAAGACGAGTTCGGCAGCCCGGACCTTGTGTGCCCGGACCTTGCGTGCCAGACCTTGCTTGCTGGGGCCCAGCCCTCGTTGTGCGGTGGCTGGGCCGGCTTCTAGCGGGCTCGGCGCGCGAGGCGCTCCGGGTCCAGGATCAGCACGCTCTTGCCTTCCAGTCGCAGCCAGCCGCGGTGCGCGAAATCGGCGAGAGCCTTGT
>JASLAV010000042.1 GCA_030146905.1 Lentzea sp.
TGCTCGTCCGTCCCGGAGTTGGTCGGTCCTGACTGCACCGGTGCGCAGGCGACCACCGCGCCCACACCCAGCACGGCCACGAGTGTCTTCAACCGCATCGTCGCGCCCTCCACGTTGCGTATGTTGCAACAGCTATTTCGCATGAAGCAACGTGACTGTAGAACGGACTAGAGCAAGGGTCTAGACCAGACGATCGACCCATTCCCCAACCGATGCACTGTCGACACCTGAGTCCCATCCGGACGGACGCACAGCACTGCCGACGTGGAAGCCTGTCACGCCCGCCGCCAGCAGTTCCGGGACGTGCCGCTGCTGCAGACCGCCGCCGACGAGCAGCGCGGGAGGTGCCTGGTTCGCCAGTTCCCTCAGGTTCTCAAGACCGTCCTCGACACCCTTGGGGCTGCCCGCGGCGAGAACGGTGTCGCAGCCGAGGGCACGCACGGTCGCCCACGAGCGGAAGACGTCGTTCGAGTTGTCGAGCGCGCGGTGGAACGTCCAGGCACACCCCTCCAACTCCGCCAGCAGGTTCAGGGTGACGCCCTCGTCGACCTCGCCCTCCGCGTCGAGGAAGCCGAGCACGAACTCGGTGGCACCGGCCTCCCGCAGCTCCCACGCCCGCCGGCGCAGCTGCCCGAGGTTGCCGGGCGCGAACCCCTTGGCGTCCCTGAGCATCACCCGGATCGGGAGGTCGACGGCCTTGCGCACCTCCTTGAAGGTGGCGACCGAGGGCGTGAGGCCGTCGGAGGCCATGTCGGCGACCAGTTCGAGCCGGTCAGCGCCACCTCGCTGGGCGGCTTCCGCGTCCTTCGCGTCGAGTGCGATCACTTCGAGAATCGGCATGGTCTAGACCATAACGGTCCTCATTCGTGTGCTTTCGCGAATTGGGAGCCGATTCGCGCTTCCGCGCGTCAGAGGGCTGTATCTACCCGCCTGGGTTCCGCTCTTCTCCATTGAGCGCTTTGCACAGGCGTGGAGCCACGTGTCAGCCGGTTCGAGGGGTGCCGGCTGGCGCGAGCTCCCCACACCGGCGGCCCGTGATGCGGAGGGGGAATCACGGGCCGTTGGCATGCCCAGGAAAGATGCAGTTCAGCTCGGCGGTGATACTGCTCCAATCGAGTGAATTCGGTATCTACCGCCCAGTTAGCCCTTCATGAGTTGGCGGACGGCGCTGACAGGGCGGCCGATCGGAGGTGCTGCATGGATGAGCTGCACACGGCGGATGACCGTCCGCCGTGGGACGGGCTTGAAGGCACCGAACGGCACGCGGTGTGCGTGGCCGCGGCACGGGAGGGCAACCGGGATGCGCTGGACGTCCTGGTGACCGAACTGACCCCGCTGCTGTGGCACGTGGCCCGCGGCCAAGGCCTGGACCGGGCCGCCGCGGAAGACGTCGTGCAAACCGTGTGGCTCGCGTTCTTGAAGAACATCGAGAACATCAACGAGCCGAAAGCCCTGGTCGGCTACCTGGTTGTCACCACGAGGCGTGAAGCACGCCGAACTTGGACACCCAACAAGCGCGAGACGCACCTGTCCGACGAATACGCCGAACAGCTCGAGTCCGACACCGGCCTGCCCGAGGACGTGACGCTGATGGACGACCGCGACCGCCGCCTGTGGCTCGCGTTCGGCCGCCTGACCACGAGGTGCCAGGAACTGCTCCGACTCACCGTGCTCGCGGGGCGCGCCGAGTACCGAGCGGTCGCTGAGGCACTCGCCATGCCCCACGGCAGCATCGGTCCGACCAGGGGACGGTGTCTGACGCTGCTGCGCAACTACCTGGAGACGGAAGGAGGATCGCGGTGAACGAGATCGACCCGCGCGACGACCGCAGGGGCCTTGAGGACACCGCCGTCCTCTCCGAACTGAACAGGCTCGTTGACGAACTGGACCCACCGCCCGCCGACCTGGTGGACCGAGTGAAGTTCGCGATAGCCCTGGAATCCCTCGACGTCGAGGTCGCCCGCTGGGAGCGAGCCGGTTCGTTCGCCGGCGTGCGCGGCGGGCAGACCGGCACGATCACGTTCACGGTCGACAACCTGACCCTGATGGTGAACTTCACGTCCACCGGGTCACGGCACCGGATCGACGGGTGGCTGGTGCCTGCCGGGGAGCACGAGGTGGAGGTCCGGGTGGCCGACCACCAGTCCTCTTGTACCCGGGCTGACGACGGTGGCCGGTTCGTCCTGCCTGATGTTCCGGCCGGGACCACTCAGATCCTGGTGCACCTGGTGAATTCTCGTGGGGAACCTGGGCGGACTGTGGTCACGCCTACGATCATGCTTTGAGTTTTGGCTTTACTGGGTTTCTTGGGTTTGACTGGGGATTTACTGGGGTTCTCGGGTTTGTGCTGTGGTGGCCGTTGAGGGGCGGCTTTCCAGCGTGGTCCGTTTCAGGCAATTTCGAGGGCGGGGAGTTCATCGCCGCTTCGCGACGATCTGCGATTGGGGCTTGACTTCGGGGCCCTTGCGAGGCGCTGGACGGGCGGGAAAAGGTCGGATGCTCCGCACCCGCCCGAACACAGCAGGGTAGCGCCTCGCACCCAAAGTCAAGCCCCAATCGCAAAACCAGGGGCTTCACCGGCTCACGGCGTGGCAGCAGCCCTGTCCGGCTCGCTTCGCATCGCCTTTGAGGGCGCCCACCTGCGCCACAGCCAAAGCAACTTCTTCCGCCCATACCCGCCCGC
>JASLAV010000519.1 GCA_030146905.1 Lentzea sp.
GGTCGGCATAGACATGCGCTGGGCGCATACTTGTGGAGGCCTCGTCGGGTCGGTTGTGTGTGGTAACTCAATCCAACCCGACGGGGCTCTTCACGTTCGCGGCAAGGTCAACTCACGCGACTTACGGACACAACTTCTGGCTAGGTGCTTAGACGGCCGCTCCTGGCGGTGCGGGCGGACGACCCGCGTCTCGGGGATGAACGCGGGTCGTCCGCCCGTGCCGCCAGGGGTGCGTCGCTGAGGCCCCGCTGAGAGTTGCCGGGGGCGACGCACGGTTCGCCGCTAGCGTCGCGACCCATGGGGGACAGAGGACGACATCCGATCCTGTGGGTGGCGATCGCAGCCTCGATCGCGCAGACGGTCTTCGCCTGGATCGGCTATCCGGACTTCGAGCTGAACCAGGGCGGCTACATGCTGCTCGCGTTCATGGCGGTGCTGGCGACACCGCTCAACCTCGGCGCGATGGTCGCCTTCGGGGTGCGGAAGACACCGGATCTGCTCACCGCCGCGCTCGCCGGGCTGTTCCTGGTGTGGCACGGCCTTGGAGTCGTGCTGCTGTCCGGTGTGGCCGGACGGTGGTTGCCCGAGCTCTTCATGCACGTGCTCGGGGACAGGACGCTCAGCCTCTGCTACCAGGTGGCGCAGGTCGTCGTGTTCGCCGCCGTGTTCCTGGTTAGCATCTTCACCCATGCTCGCCAGCCCGTCGGACCTCGTCGACCTGCTCGAATGCGAGCACCGCAGCCACCTGGCGCGTGACGAACGACGTGGCGACCCGTCTGAGCTGCACCGACAGGCCGCTCAGACGGCCGCCGACATGCGCGCGGGCAAGGACCTGGTCGAGAACGCCGTCTTCTTCGACGGCGTCTTCCACTGCTCGGCGCAGACGCTGATCCGCACCGCCGACGGCTACGAGCCGTGCGACGAGGCCCCGGAAGCCACCCCGCTCGCCGTCCTGTCGCTGGTCGCGGCCGCCCAGGCGGTGGGCGCCGAACGAGCGCACCTGATCATCGACGGCCACCGGACGTCGTTCCGGATCGCCGACTTCACACCGTTGCTCGGCCGCCTGCAGACCCGGCTCGCGACGCCCTCACCAGCACCGAAGCGGTCGTGGGGTGACATCAGGGCCGCGTGCACGGGGTGCCGGTTCGCGCGTCACTGCGCGTCGGGCCGCGAAGAGGCCCGTGACCTGTCGCTCGTGGCCGGACTGAGGACAGACCAGCGCCGGAAGCTGGTTTCAGCCGGCATTGACACGATCGACGCTCTCGCAGCCACCGAGGAACGGCCCGCCACCCTCTCCCCCGCGAGCTTCACCGCGCTGACCGCGCAGGCCCGGTTGCAGGTGCGGCAGGAACGCACGGGCGTGACCAGCTACGAGGTCGTGGCGCCGGAGGCGTTGGCCACCCTGCCCGACCCGGCGGAGGACGACGTGTTCCTGGAGGTCGACGGCGACACGTTCCGCACGCCGGGCTGGGAGGGCACGTTCGCGGAGTTCGTCGACCGCACGCCGACCGGCACGGTCTACCACTTCACGCCGCACGACCTGGCAGGCAGGGCGGCGAGGATCGCGACCAGGGAGTCCGAAGTGGACGAGCTGGTGCGGCGGTGCGTCGACCTCGGGGCGTTGACGCGGCGGGTGCTGCGGGTGTCGACGCGCGAGTACACGTTGCAGGCGCTGAAGCCGTTGCTCGACGACGAGAACCCGACGCGTGGTGTTCGAGACCTGCTGGTCGAGGTGAAGCGCGAGCACGGGATCGAGACCGCGCCACCGCAGGAGCGGGACGAGGCCGCGCTGGAGAAGGCGGCCGAGCGGGCGCGGCGGATGGCGGCGTTGACGGAGCCGTTGCTGGCCGAGGGGCACTCGTTGTTCGCGGCGACCGTCGGTTATCACCGGCGGGAGTCGAGTCCCGCGTGGGGTGACTTCTTCCGGCAGGCCAGCGCGCCGATCTCCGACCTGGAGACCGACTCCCACTGCGCGGTGCCGATCACGCTCAGGGCCGAGGACTGGGTGCCGCCGAGCGGGCGGGTCCGGACGCACAAACGGCAGGTCAAGGCGCGGATCGACCCGGAGCGGCCGCACCCGTTCGGTTCCGGTGAGCAGGTCCGGCTGCTGTACCCCGGCAACGTCACGCGCAACGCCGTGGTGGCCGACGACAACCCGTACGAGCTCGTCCTGACCGAGAGCGACTCGCAGGAGCACTCCGAACTGCCGATCGCCGTGCTGCCGGGCAGCCCGGTGCCCGCGTCGCCCAAGGACGAGGCCGTCGCCGACCTGGCGGAGCAGGCGGTGCACCTGTTGCCGCTGCTGCCCCGCAACCCCGGCATCGACCTGCTGCTGCGCACACCGCCCGTGCAGCCGCTGCCGCAGCACCCCGACGTGGTGCAGGCCGTGATCAAGGCCGTCGACCAGCTCGACGGCGGCACGCTCGCCGTGCAGGGCCCGCCCGGCGCAGGCAAGACCTACCTCGCGACCAAGCTCGTGAGGCACCTGATCGACCAGGGCAAGACGGTCGCGGTGACGTCGACGTCGCACAAGGCCGTGGAGAACGTGCTGTCGAGCGTCGACCCGGACATCCCGATGGCCAAGCGCCCCAAGGAGAAGAAGCCGGAGGAGGGGCTGCCGTGGGACCAGCCGAAGGACAACGGCGCGCTGGCCCGCTGGCGTGAGGAGCACCCGCAGGGACACCTGGTCGGCGGCACGGCTTGGACGTTCTCCAACGCCGTGATCAAGGCGCAGCCGTTCGACGTGATGATCATCGACGAGGCCGGGCAGTTCGCGCTGGCGGACGCGGTGGCCGTGGCGACCGCGGCGAAGAACCTCGTGCTGCTCGGAGATCCGCAGCAGCTGCCGCAGGTCGTCCAGGGCGTGCACCCGCCCGGTTCCGACGCGTCCGCGCTCGGGCACCTGCTCGGTGACGCGGACGTGATCCCCGAGCACCTCGGTTACTTCCTGGCCGAGACGCGGCGGATGCACCCGGCGGTGTGCAAGCCGGTGTCGGAGCTCTCCTACGCCGGACTGCTCCGTTCGCACGAGTCCGCGGCGAACCGGTCGATCGAGGGCGTCGAACCCGGCATCTACCTGCGCGAAGTCGATCACCGGCACAACATCACGTCGTCGGCGGAGGAAGCGGACGCCGTCGTGGACACCGTCAGGCAGATCGTCGGTCGTACTTGGACGGACAACGGCAGAACGCGCGAACTGACCGATGCGGACGTCCTGGTGGTCGCGCCGTACAACCTCCAGGTGCGCGTCATCCGCAGACGGCTCGCCGATGCGGGTTTCGACGAAACGCGGGTGGGCACTGTGGACCGCTTCCAGGGCCAGGAGGCACCCGCCGTCATCATGTCCATGACGTCGTCGTCCACCGTGGACCTGCCGCGTGGCCTGGACTTTCTTTTGTCACGCAACAGGTTGAACGTGGCGCTCTCACGCGCCCAGGTGCTCGCCGTGATGATCTGCTCGCCCCGCTTGCTGGATGCCGACGTCCGAGGCGTGGAGCAGATGCGACTGGTCGCCGGGGTCATCGGCCTAACAGAGAACATGTCGATCTACCCGTGGTGACACCGCACTGTTGCCATACGGTGACCTCCCGCGCGCTGTGTGTTGCTAGCGTGACCCGGTTCACCCGGTCGGGTGATTTAGAGGTTCACCACGTTTGAACCGCCAACGCACCAACGCAGAGCAGGAGTTTCCATGGCAAGCAGAGTTCTCGGCGCGTTCGCGGTGGCGGCCACCGCGACCCTCGCTTCGCTGGTACTGGCCACCCCGGCCAGCGCGCACACCCCCGTGGCGTCAGCGGAGTGCGTCAAGGACAAGGCTGTGCTGAAGGTCAAGCTGACCCAGTACGCGGGCGGCGACAAGAACACCGTCGTGATCAAGGACGGTGACAAGGTCCTGGCTGACGAGAAGTTCGGTCAGAACTGGGGCGAGAAGAAGTTCGAGGCGGACGGCACCGTCGCACACACCTTCACCATCAAGGTGACGGCATCCGACGGCGCGCAGTTCAACTACGAGAAGACGCTCAAGACGCCGGCTTGCGTCAAGCCGACGGAGAGCACCACCAAGCCGACCAAGCCGTCGGAGACGAAGCCGCCGGTCGTGCCGAGCAGCTCGGTTCCGGAGGCGCCCTCGTCCTCCGCGGCTCCGTCGTCGACCCCGGCCGCTCCGGCCCCCGGTGGCAGCACGCCGGAACCGCCGCTCGCGGCGACCGGTGCTTCCCCGATGTGGCTGCTGCTCTCGGGTCTGGGCCTGGTGGGTGCCGGTGCCGGCACCCTGCTGTTCCTGCGTCGTCGCCGCACGGCGTGAAGTAGCTGAGTGAGAGACGGGGGTGGCCTCAGGGCCGCCCCCGTTTCGCTTGCTAGAGGTCCAGGGCGTCTGCCGGGCCGTCGCCGTCGTACATGAACCACTCCGTGCCGAACGCCAGGGCGAACGTCTCCTCGTCCATTGACAGGAAGAACGACTCCTCGGTGATCTGCGAGGCGTGTGCGCGCATCGCCTTGCGCTTCACCGCCAGGTACCGCGTGACGTCGACGCCGACGTTGATCCGCGACTCCGGCACGGCGCCCTCCATCGGTTCCGGCACCTCCATGCCGGCCCGCCGGAACGCTTCGCGGAACTCCGACTCGCGCACCATCGCCTGGTAGACCTTGGGCGTCCCGGCGATCTCCGCCGCGCGCACGCCGACCCGGTGCACCTGGATGTGGTCGGGGTGACCGTAGCCGCCGAAGCTGTCGTACGTGGTGAGCACCTCGGCGTTCTCCTCGGTGAGGATGGCCGCGAGCTTCCGGGCCGCCTCCTCGACGTCCGCGGTCCAGAACGACCCCGGCTGGTCGTTGAGCTCGTCGCCCATCATCCCGGAGTCGCGGTAGCCCAGGAACTCCACGCGCGCCACGCCCAGCAGGTCGGCCGCGGCCTGGGTCTCGGCGACCCGGCGCTGCCAGAGCTCCTCGTCCTCCCCCAGGAAGTCCGGGACCTCGCCGGCCTCTCCCCTGGTCGCGACGACGAGCACGACCCGGTGTCCCTCCTCGGACGCTTTGCGCATCACGCCACCCGTCACGATGCACTCGTCGTCGGGATGGGCGTGGAACGTCACCAGTGTGGCCATGACTGCGACGTTACCTGGGACGGATCTTCCCAAACCCGTGAAAGGGCGGCGCCTCCCCCGGACTGGGGAGGCGCCGCCCCTCGGCGAACTCGTGGAGCTATCGCAGGGTCAGGTTCCAGGAGTTGATGTACCCGGTGTCACCGGAGTACAGGTCCTGGACCCGCAGCTTCCACGTGCCCGCCGCGACCTCGGACGAGGCGTTGACCGCGTAGGTCGCCACCACGTTGTCCGCACTGTCCGAAGAGGACGCGTTCTTCAGCCGGTAGGCGGTGCCGTCCGGCGCGACCAGGTCGATCACCAGGTCGCCGCGGTAGGAGTGGACGATGTCCACGCCGACCTTGGTGGTGGAGGAGGCGTTGCCGGTCACGGTCGAGGTGATCGAGGACGTGACGGTGCCGCGGTCGACGATGGCGACGTCGGTCGTGTTCTCCAGGCCACCGGAGGGCGGAGTCGTGTCGACGGCGTTCACGGTCTTGGTGGCGTCGGCGAGACCGGCGCCGCAGCCGCCGGAGCAGGTGCCGGGCAGCGGGCGGGCGTTGGTCTTGATGAGGTCCTTGACCTGGGCGGGCGTCAGGGAGGGCTTCTTGGCGACCAGCAGCGCCGCGAGGCCCGCGATGTGCGGGGCTGCCATCGACGTGCCCTGGTAGGGCTTGTAGTTCTCGGCACCGGGGACGGTCGCGCCGGCGTTCAGCGTCGAGAAGATTCCGTTCTCCGGCGTGGTGATGGTGCCGGGGGTGTCGGTGCCGCGACGCGTCTCGCCGCCGGGCGCCGCGATGTCGATGCGGGTGCCGTAGTTCGAGTAGAACGCCTTGTTGCCCTCACGGCCGGTGGCGGCGACGGTGATCACGCCGCTGCAGTTGGCCGGGGTGAAGTTCGCGACGTTGGCGTTCGAGTTGCCGGCCGCGACGACGACCGCCGTGCCGCGGTTGATCGCGCCGTTGATGGCGTTCTGGTAGGTCGTCGAGCAGGACGACTGGCCGCCCAGCGACATGTTGATGACCTTGGCGGGCGTGGCGTTGGCGGGGACGCCGCTCACCGTGCCGCCGGAGGCCCAGGTGATCGCGTCGGCGATGTCGGAGGTCGCGCCACCGCACTTCGCCAGCACCCGCAACGGCTGGATCTTGGCGTCGTAGGCGATGCCCGCGATGCCCTTGGCGTTGTTGGTGGAGGCGGCGATGGTGCCGGCCACGTGCGTGCCGTGCCAGGACGACGACTGGTCGGCGGCGGGCACCGGGTTGCCGGAGGCGTCGGTGCCGCACTCGCCGCGCGCCACCCAGTCGCCCTCGTCGGCCGGGTTGGCGTCGCGGCCGTTGTTGTCACGGGCGCGCGCCGAGTCGGAGACGAAGTCGTAGCCCGCGACGACCCTGCCCGACAGGTCGCTGTGCGCGACGTACCCGGTGTCGATCACGGCGACGGTCACGCCGGCGCCGGTGCTGCTGCTCCACGCGCCGGGCACGTTCATGCCCGCGGTGGCCTCGAACAGGTCCCACTGCCG